>CAYOPG010000018.1:25862-33416 GCA_964405775.1 uncultured Lentisphaerales bacterium | reverse complement strand
GGATTAACAACATGATAGTCAACGACTTAAATACTTTTTCATGATCGACTAGTTACCAACGTCCTCGCGCCTGGGACTGGAACAATCTACAGCATCTATCCCATAGGAATCGCGGACGGCACGCCGCGCCTCGTCGTCAACGACTCACTGCAAGTTGCCGTCTACGACCTCGAGAACGATATGATGACCTTCAGGTCGAGCACACCGGTTGTCAAATACACGCAGCTTGAACTCGATCCGGTTCCGCTTCCCCGCACGCTGCAGACGCTGATCCCGCTCGACGACGACTCGCGCGCTTTCCACGGCCGCGAATTCTCGGGAACTCGCGTAGGCGTCTCGGTCATCGAAAAGAAGCCCGACACGCTAATCATTGAACGCGCCTTCAGCGTTCCCTTGCCCAACAAGCCGCAGATCACGCGCTTCGAGGTTCCATTCGGAGGCGGCACGAATATCACAATCGCGGTTCCATTCCGCTACAAAATCACTGGTATTTCAACTAATGCGGTGCCAGTAACGACCACATCGACGGACAAGCTAGTGTTCCCCTTCACGGATCTTGCAGGCCACGTCCGACTCGACGTCACTGTGGACGGTCCTGACATGACACTCGTCGATCCCGCGGTCATCCTACTAGTGAAATAAGCGTTCTTTCAGGGAACGACGGGGCTTCCGGCTTCCGGATGCGCGGAAGACTCCGCGCCACTCTGTGGCAAGGATTATCCGCCAAGGTCTGGGAACAGAGAGTTCAAGTCCTATGTTCCCACACGGTTTTCTGGTAGCACGTCCCCCGAAACTGCTGTAACTCGTCATAACATTATTCCGATCTCTGGTAGCCATAAAAACCTATTAAGTCTTCCTCTTCACCGTTTTTTGTTGCTTTTGCTGGGCGAATAGTATAAATTCCGTTGTGTTTTTGAGAGCGCGGGTGTTGCTTAACGGTAAAGCTCCAGCCTTCCAAGCTGGCCACGTGGGTTCGACTCCCATCACCCGCTCCATGTTTTTACCTATGAAATACACGGAATTCCATAAGGTCGCGTTTATCGCGCTTTGCACGGTAATCGTTTGCTCTGGCGGAGTGGCCACTGCGGGGGGCGTGCAAGCATCTGCAAAGCCGCTTGATTCGGATGCGGAGCAGTTGATATCTTTCTATACGGACTCCGTCCTTAATTCCCTTGAGGGCCGCAAGTGGATCCTATGCGATGGATTTTCAGGCGAACAACTCGCGGAACGTGCGAAATCCAGAGGCTATGACGGGCTGGTGGTTATGCCGGGGCGGCAGACCACTGAATTGGAGCTAGAAACCTTTGAAGCCTCCGTGCAATCTCTGGGGTCTCAAAAGCTTGAGGCCGCGGCGATGTTGGGTTCCGTGCCTTTCGCTCTGGCGTGGATGGAAGAGCGGCCGGATGCTGCGGCTACGAACTTAGCTCTCGCGGCATGGCCTTCTCTATCGGCTTTCGCAGGTTTCGAGGCTGTACCCTCCGGCTTGATTTACTTGCTTGAAAAACCGCAAGGGGTAGGTTCGAACCAGCTTCAAAAGGCGCTTGTAAAATATCTTAGAGAGCGCGATGCCGTTGGTGAGATGGTGTCGGTGACTCCGAACGGGGTGCTTGTTGATGCGTTAAAAAAGCGGATCAGTTCGCAGACCGCCATGTCGGGCAACAACTTGGGTGTGTTGCTTTACAATGCGGGCATGACCAACGACGCGTTGAACGTCTTCATGCAAGCGAGCGCTATCGACAAGGACAACCTGAGCGCGTTGCTGAACAAGGCCACGGTCGTGCGCGAAGGTGTTAGGCCTGAGCTTATGGAGCGTTTTGCGGGAGAGCTCAATCAGCTTGCCCGTGCGGGTGGAGGAAGCTGGACACTTGCAGCAACAGCTGGATACGTACTAAAGCCCGAGTACTTCTTGGAGGCGGGGTGGATCTGGACTTTTTCCGGAATCTGTGCAACGGATACAAATAGTTTTAGTCGGGCGATTGGCGCTGTTGAAGACGAAAGGATGCGCGCTGCAATCAAGCAGCAGATGCCGCTTTCACGCATCATGCAGACAGCCGGTTCGCAGGCGCAAATGATGCTGCTGGCGGAATTTCCGAAGGATGGTTTGACTTGGGAATATCTTATGAAAATCGCCGAGACGCATTTGATGATGGGCGATGCGCTACGAGCGGAACGGGCGGTCAAGAAGGCAGCGGCCATGCCAGACGCGGATGCGGTTCTTGTCGCATTCATGAGGTCTGATGTATTAAGGCGGACAGGGAAGTACAACGAAGCCGTGGAAGCGGTGTTGGCTGTGAAAAATGTCGAGAACGCCGAGAACGTGCTGCGCAAATGCGCGTCGATTTATTCACACATTGGTGACAACGCCAAACTGCTTGAAGTCGTCAAGGAGCTTGGAGCCATGGATGGAGCGTCGGAGTGGATCGGGTTGTCCACGAAAAGCCTGGAGTCGCTCATTGCGAACGATGTGCCGATGGCGAAAAAGTTTTCCGACCAGGCGATCAAGGCCGGAGCCGACGCCGATTTTGTATTCCGCTCGGCGTTGTTGCTGGATATGATGACCAACGACACCGTCGCTGCCGGGGAACACGCTGATATGGCGCTTAGTGCGAACGCGCTGGACTTTTTCGCAAACTATGTTAAGGCTACGATACTGGTGGGCAGGAAGGACTATAAAAACGCAGAGCGTCATTTCCAGATAAGCATGTCCCAGAATCCTGCATGGTTCGTTGCCAACGACTACGCGGCTATGGTTGTCGAAATTGGGAATTTCCAACTTGCCGAGAACCTCGCGAACGCCGCACTGGCTTCAGGTGGAGACGCGCAACCTGCCGTTTGGGACACACTTGCGGCGGCGCTGGCCGGTCTTGGCAAGAAAGGTGACGCGCTGGAAGCTCTCAAGAAGGCTGTTGCGCTTCCTGGCGGCGATGACCCACGAGTGCAATTGCGTTATGCCGAACTGAGTCTTGAGAACGGCGACAAAGAAGCTGCCGCAAAAGCAATAGGCGTTATAGACAAGAACTTGGAGACGCTTTCGATATCGGAACGAGAGAGACTCGGCGTGGTGCGCAAGGCTATTGAATAAATAACCGGCAATGAACTTCGAGAAAGTACGAGTTTTCTACAACAGCAAATCAGGTGTCGGTGGTCAATCTCTCCAGCGCATTCAGGAGGCTTTCTCCCAGTACTGGCGCAAGACCGCACGTGACATAGCCTGGTATTTCCCCGCCAACGTAGAAGAGTCCCATTCAATGCTTGCCAATGCTCTGCTGGATGGGGCAGACTGCGTGATCGTATGTGGCGGCGATGGCACTGTCAGTACCATAGGCACTAAACTTATCGACTCCAAAGTCTGCATGGGAGTAGTGCCGCTGGGAAGCGGCAACGGCCTCGCGCGCCACTTCGCACAATCGCTGAACCCCGCAGAGGCGATTGAGCAATTGGCCTCTGGATTTTTCAGAGAGATGGACGTGGGCTATGTGAACGAAACGCCGTTCCTGATCAGCGCCAGCGCCGCATGGGACGCTGCTCTGGTAAAGGCATACAACAGATCGCCCGTGCGGGGGTTGGGCTCTTATGTCATAGCCGGAGTCTATTCGTTTTTCGAGTTTTCGTCTAGGCCCGTTCGTGTGATCATAGACGAGCGCGAGACGATAGATATAGATAGGCCACTTCTCCTAACGATAGGCAACCTCAGTGGCTGGGGCTACGGGGCTCTCATAGATAAGGAGGCTGACGGTTGCGATGGCAAGCTTGAGCTTGTGGCAGCACGCCAGAAGGACGCTCCGTTGCTGTTGGCTAATATTGCAGATGTCTTCAGCCGCGGCGTTATCAATCTGCCGAACATCATCTATCGCAAAATACAGCACGTTCGTATCGAACGTACGCAATCGCAGTCGATACAGATCGACGGGGAACTACTCGACGCGCCGAAAAATCTCGATATTTCCGTGAAGAAAGGCGCACTGCGGATCCTGACGCCTACGGGGCCGCAAGTCCCCCCAAGAAATTAACTACAACTGAACCTTACAGGACAATGAAAATGACAAAGAAGTTTATGGTTGCATTGGTCGCGACATGTGCGGGAATCGCATCGTCCCAGACGGAAAAAACGGTTCCAGGCGACATATTCGGCGCGATCAAACTAAAAGACATGGAAGCTGTGTCTAACATGATCAACACAAACAAGGACGCCACGCTCGCTGCACGCACCGGTGCCGGCATAACGCCATTGCATTATGCCGCTTCCCTCGACAGCACGGAGGCTGTCTATCGTCTGTTAAAAGCCGGCATGTCTGTAGATACCCTGACAGAGGGTAGCCTGACAACGCCGCTGCACTGGGCGGCGGACAAAGGTGCTACCGACACGCTCCGTCTGCTTGTCAAACTGAATGCCAACGTTAACGCAGCAGCCAAGAACGGGTTCACTCCGCTGCACTTCGCGGCGCGTAGTGGCAACACCGAGTCTGCTCGGTTCCTGCTCGCCGCCTCAGCCGCGATTGACGCGCAGGACGACCGTGGCAGCACCCCGCTTCATGTAGCGGCATCTGGTGGAAATGGCGCTTTTACGGAATTCCTCCTGTCAAAGGGAGCATCCTCAACTCTCAAAAATAAATCCGGCAAAACCGCCGCGGAATTGGCATCAGGGGATGCGACAGCGTTTTTTAAGCCAGCCGGTCGCCCGGCGGTTCGCCCGGCGCCGGTACAAACGGCAGGAGTGTCTCCCGAGATCGCCGCCATGACGGCAGCCACAGCAGTGGTGCTACCAACCGGCGTGACAACGCCTCCTGCTGTGCCCACAGCAAACGCCACCACTGCGGCCAAACCAGATTCACCTGCCAAGGTCGAATCCGTTAAAGTTGCGGGAGCGGCTCAAGAGACAACTCCTGTCACGGCGGGCAGAGACGCCGAATACAGGCTCTCGGTTGCAGAACAGTACAGACGATTTTTAAACGATCCCAACACCATTAAAATGGCCGACGGCTCGCTCTATCAGGGCGGAATGAAAAACGGTCTGTTCGAGGGTTTCGGAATGGTGTGCAAAAACGACCGCGAATTCTTCGAAGGGGAATGGCACAAAGGCAAAAAGAACGGGGTGGGGACTTTCACGTACATGAGCGGAGACAAGTACGCCGGAAACTGGAAAAACGACGTCCCGCACGGCAAAGGCGTTTTCACTTACGCAAATGGCGGCAAGGTAAATGGCGAATGGAAGGCTGGGCGAATGGTCTCGGGTGAAGGAACTTATGTTCAGCCGGACGGCTCGCGCCACAGGGGTGTTTGGCGCGAAGGCAAACTCGTGACTACCACGCCGCTGGAGAAGTAATTATTTTGCGGGCGGGCGCCACACTGTGACGCGCACGTTTTTCTTGCGTCCCCATTTGAGCGCCTCGCGCTCAGTCGGGAACCATAGGTCCAGCCGGTGTGCGCCTTTTATATCTCCGCCGCGATCCTCTACGCGCCCATACCCGTAACCGGGGATATGCAAAATGGTGCCGAAAGGATAATACCGGGTGTCGGCCGCAACCGTTCCGTGCTTGGCTCGGGTTCCGCTCGCGGTTACGCCCACTTCCTTGCGCTTGCCTTTATTCGGTCCGTAGGAGTAGACCGGTCTGCCAAGCCAATCGCGCCTCCATCCGCAGGATATTGGCCCGCTGTCATAGCCTGTCACCTCCATTGTCGTGGTGAACGGATGCGACTGCGCGTGCGGCCTGATTTGCGCAGTCTGGCACCCCTCCATCATCATGCATAGCGGAACCAGAGAGGCGAATGCCACGATGGAGAAAATCTTTTCTCCGAGAATCGCCACGCGCTGGCGAGTGTTTCTTTTTTTGCGTGTCGCGTCAAACATCCGATTCCACCCGCGTTTCGTTGTCGGGCAAGTCCTTGATTCTAATAAACATCCCGTCCTCGATAGCCTTTGATATCTCTTCAGAGACCGATGCCGAAGTCGGCAGGCTTGTCACGCCGAGCGGCGTAGGTGAAACCCCTCGTTCAAGTAGTGTTCGCAATACATCGCCAACCGTTAGTGTCTCTATATCTACCCTTACGGCGTAAACATCAGGATCGTCAGCCGTCTCAACCAAAATGCCGCCTTCACGCAGATCGTCTACGACGTTTCTCACCAGTCTGGGCGATAGTTTGTGCCGTCTGCCGAAATCCCCCAACCGGATAAGTCCGTCGCCTTGCGCTATGCTTCTCACAGCCTCGCGCATTATCGCCACGGCCAGCATAAAGCGGCCTTTCTGGTTGGCGCTGCGCCATCCCATGTCTTTGCTGTATACATCTACATTCTGGAATGCGTAGGACACCTCGGCGCTGAAAAGCAAAATTTCCCAGCTCACGAAAACCCACGACAGAATGATCGGGACGATCGCGAAGCTTCCGAAAAGAGTGCTGTATTTCGCCACCCCGACCTGCAGTGCGACGCATATCTTCAACCACAACCCGAACCCAACAGCACACACAAAACCCCCGACAATCCCGGGCTTCACCTTGACTTTCGTGTTCGGCGTGAAGATCAGTATGAACGCGAACGCAATAGTTGTGGTAAAGAGCACCCAGAGACCCTCAAAGAAAGGCCAGCCTGTGAATTCTGAAATCTTCAGTATATTGTCGAATTTGTACAGATTGTCCTGTATAACCTTAAGGATGGGAAGTGAAGACGCCGCCATTACAAGAACCGGCACGACTATAAGGACGCTAAGGTAGTCGGTAAATTTTCGCGCCAAGGTACGCCCTTTTGTGACGCCCCATACTTTGTTGAATGCTCCCTCGATGTTGCCCACCACCGCGATGACAGACCAGAAGAGGAACATCAGGCCAACGCCGCCTAGGGCTCCGAAATTCAGCTCTTCAACCTTGTCGAAGCCTGAATCGATCATTTTCTCCAGGCGTTCGATCGTAAGTCCCTCGTTAATCTCGTCATCCTCTTCTCCTTCGGCTGCAGGGCCTCCCGCGTTTTCCGAAGCTGTCGCTAACGCCGGCGTGTTCGTAGCCAAGGGCGAATCTCCGTTATCAGCAGTAGCGTCTTCCACGGATACTACATTCAATTCGTTCGTAACTCCGTCTGCCGCGGAGTCCTCGCTTGAAAGCTTCGCGTCAGAAATCAGGAGCGACCTTATGAAGTTCTTAGAGTTAGTGCGAAGAATCTCGGTGTCGCTCATTCCCTTGACCACCGAGACTGCGAGTGCGAGCACGGGGACAAAAGAAAGAAGTGTCATGTATGTGAGAGCTGATGCGTGCAAGCCACATTCATCTTCCTTGAAGCCCCTGCCGACAATGGTAAAAATGCGGGTGGCTCTCACCAGTTTTCGCTTAATGTATGGCAGCGCGGAAGCCTCAACATCCCATACGTCCGTGGTCAGCAGTTTCCATGTCGGAGCCCCTGCCTCGCGTAAACGGCGCTTTAGCCTCACGAAGAAGCCCTCTCCTCCTGGGGTGTCGATTTCTGGAGTTTTCTTTTTCCCTTCAGCATTCATTTCGAGTGTTGGACACGCATTGTTTCGTTGCCGCGCATTCTATCCAACTTAACTTTCGGATGTCCAGAATTCTTTT
>CAYOPG010000018.1:9896-25762 GCA_964405775.1 uncultured Lentisphaerales bacterium | reverse complement strand
CAGTTTAGAGCCGTCCGCTTCCGAGTATCTCGTCGCCGAAATCTGTCTAGCGTGAAGTTTTATCATTTTATGAAAAGCACCGTGCTTGAAGGCGGCTCCCATTCATAAACTCCCATGTCAACGGATCCCGCCATGATTCGGCGCATCCCTGAGAGGTCTGTGGCGGTCGTCATCCACGTCCGATTTATGCCAGCATTGATGCAAGGCGAATTGTCCGCGAGACGGTAATCGGCGGCGGATGCGTCTATGAACAGCGGGAATGGCGGAGTCTCAGTGATGTTGTGACCGCCGTCAACGAAGTCCGTGCTGTTGGATACGCAGGAATATGCGATTGAGACGACTCCGGTGCTGTCTATGCCGTTGCCCCAAAGGATGGAGTTTTCGACACCAACCGTTCCGCCCAAGCCCCGTATGCCGGCGCTTCCGTTGTCTGCAACCGTAAGGCTGGACAGAGCCGCCGTTCCGGCGACCACTTGAACAGCTCCGGCGGGGCGGGAGTAATCTATATTGCTTACGAGAAGAGAGTTTATGACCTCAAGTCTGTCCCCCTCGAAGTGGATTCCCGAGCCACCCGGCAAACTGACAGTTTGACCTTGGCGGACGGTGTTGTTTGTGATAACGCTATCGCGTACAACAAGCCTGCCTCCACTCCATAATCCACCACCGTAGGCTCGGTATGAAGATGGGTCGTGCTGGTTCCACACGACATTGCCTCGGAATATGCAGTTGTATATGACAAGCTCGCTGCCAGAGCCAGCGTACAGGCCACCCCCTCGCATAGATGAAACCTTGGCCTCGAATTTATTATCAGAGACAATGCAGTCCTCGATTCGGATGCGCTGGGTGTCGTCAATCTTCACTCCGGCGCCTGTGGTGCCTGATCCGCCAGTGATGGTAACTCCGGAAATTACAAGACGGTGGGCGCGCAGGATCGTCATAACGCGTTGCTTGGAGCCACTGGCATTAATGCGTGTGGCCGAGGAGTTCGTGCCGGTGATCGATATGCCGAACTTGTCCGAGATGTTCAATGGGAACGTTTCGGTTGTCGTGGTGTATTCACCCGCTGCCAGATGTATACGCGTCCCATGATGCGCTTTTGCGAGTGCATTGGTGATGGAGCTGAAAGGCTGCCCCGCCGATTTGCCGTCGTTCAATGCGTCGTCTCCCGTTGGATCTACGTATACGTCGGGATATAGCAGGTCGAACCCTGTTGGGTAATGGAATCCCATGTTGACCGTTTCTAACGGTTCATAAACGTCACCCGCGCTGTTCTTCGCGTATGTCGCCAACCCCAGACTCGACGCAGTCGCCGAGCCAGCGCCCGCGGATGGGCTGGAAGGGGAAAGATAATATCCGTATTCAAAGTGCGGATCCGAGCTGATGTTGCTGCCACCAAAATCTTCGCTCTCGATGTTTGAGAAGCCGACCGTTGCCGTGCCGACAACATCGCCCCAGTTGGAGTAAAGTATTGAGTTTGTGATCGACACAGCTGAAGATCCGGCTTGGACTAGACCAGCGAAACCATGATCCGCCACCGTGCAGTTAACAAGCGTAGCCGTGCCGGAGGCAACGCGCACTGCGCCTCCGGGTATAGTCTTCATTGTTGAGGAATTTCCCGAAACGAGGACGTTGAACAATTCCAAAGCCCCTCCAGCTACATAGATTCCCATCCCCTCCGAGCGGGTGGTCTCGCTACTGACGTGGGAGAGCAGGTTGTTGACCACAATGCAGTCACTAAGTACGAGCTCACCCGCAGAATAAATTCCGCCTCCGCGCGCTGCCGGTGCCGAGTCTCTGGTTTGGCTCATGCTGTTGTCGGCAACAGTGCATCCCACAAGTTTAGCAGAGGTGCCAGCCTCGATGTAAACTCCGCCTCCAGAAAGGGTTGTTCCTGTGTTCGCGGAATATGAGTTGCCTCTGATAGTGCAATTCTCCAGCACTACCCGTTGGCTTGCGCCATCAATCCGGACGCCCGCGCCTTCGTTGACGTTGCCGCCCGTGATGATCAAGTCCTCAATGCGGGCGTCGTGCCCGCCGGTGATTTGCACAGTTCTGTGCGCTGTAGTGCCGCCTCTGCTCAGTGTCGTCGACCACAGCGCCGGGTCGTGGTTTCCGGGACCGGCGCCGACGCCTTCGTAACCCCCTTTAACGAGGATGTTTGTCGCCGTGATCGACAAGCTGGCGGGAAGCGCGTACGTGCCCCCTGCAACAAGTATTACACTGTCGGAGCCGCCTGCTGTCACAGCCTCTTGCACATTAGTGAAAGCCGTCGCCCAGCTAGCGCCGTCGTATGTGCCGCCCGTGTGCTGTGCCACATAGTTTGTGGCTGCGTGAAGCGGCAAGGCTGCAAGCATCAGAACAATACCGCAAATGATTGACACAGGATGGTTTGATTTGCACTTCATGGTTCTTCTCCTTATTTGTCTTATTACGTCATGACACAGCAGGACACAGTGTCACCACTCCTTACCGACGACAAGTGTACAAAAAGTCAAAAGAAAAAAACTTCTCGTTTATTAAGGTAATTTATCCTGTTTCTTCAGGTTGTTATGCTTTATGCCGTTCAGCTTTCAAGAGGCTTGAGTTTCGTTGAGCAAGTTGGTAGAATCGGCATCATTACAAGAACCCAACCTTATATGTCGCCACATACGTTTTGCCAATGAAACTTGGAATAATCCTTAACAGGACGATTGAAGGCACAGATGCCGCGGTGAACAGGCTTCACAACGCAGCAGACAAGCTAGGCATCGAAGTTCTGGATGCATGTTCTGTCGAGACGCCAGATTTTTTTCTAGTACTCGGGGGCGATGGCTCTGTGTTGCGAGCCGTCCATTCAGTCGGCGGGAGCCGCGTGCCGCTCGTAAACATCAACATCGGTTCGCTCGGCTACCTGACGTGCGCTGGTCTTGACGAACTCGACTCTGTACTGAGTTGTCTTGTGGACGCTACGTACCTGATAAGCGAGCGCAGCATGCTCAAGGCAGAGGCTTTCAATCCCTCAGGCGGCTCCATTGCCCCGCCGGCTTATGCCTTGAACGAAGCAGTTGTCTCCCGCCCTGATGCCGGGCGCATAGCAGGTCTGGATCTGTGTGTAGATGGCGAGAACGTAACCGCTTTCTTCTGTGACGGTCTGATTGTTGCGACTCCTACGGGAAGCACTGCGTATTCGCTGTCGGCAGGCGGACCTATCGTAATGCCTGAGGCTCAGGTGCTGATAATAAACACCATTTGCCCACACACGCTGAGTTCCCGTCCTTTGGTGCTGCCTGATTCGTCCGAAATAGTTCTTAGGGTTTCCCGAGCGTATTCTCCGCTTAACTTGTCGATAGACGGACAGATCACCGCCACGCTTTCCGTTGGCGATACCGTTAAAATATCCAACGCCAATCGCAAGGTGCGTCTCGTAATGCTACCGGACCGTTCCCCCTTCGAAACACTGCGCCGTAAAATCAACTGGAGCGGCACGCTTCTTAAGTGACATGAGACGCCTGCTTAAGTTTCTAAAACCGCAATTATTCTGGCTTATATTATCCTCGGCGCTCATGATCCTGGAAATCTCCATGGACTTGATGCAACCCAAGCTCATGAGCCAGATCGTTGACGAGGGCGTCTCGCTCAGCAATCAGGACGCCATCCGCCGTTACGGTGTCAGAATGCTGGCCTTTGCAATCATCGGTCTGTTCGCCGGATTCGCTAGTTCCGTCTGCTCGAGTCGCGCCGCGCTCTCGTTCGGAAACGATATGCGTCGAAGCCTGTTCCGCCACATCCAGCGTCTGTCGTTTGCGGAGACCGACAAATTCACCGCAGGTTCGCTGGTGACTAGACTTACCCGCGACATCACCATATTGCAGCATGGGCTGATCATGGTCACGCGCATGCTCTTCCGCTCCCCGATTGTCCTGCTGGGCAGCATTTACCTGGTGATGGTCACAAACCCCCGCATTTCGATTCCCCTGCTCGCGGCCGCCCCGGTGCTGTCCGCGATAGTTGTCTGGCGAATCAAGATAACACGCCCGCTTTACAAACAGATCCAGACCCGGCTCGACGATGTAAACATAGTGATGCAGGAGAACCTCACTGGTATACGCGTGGTCAAGGCGTTTGCTAGCGAGCCTCACGAACGCGAGCGCTTCGACGAGGCCAATGAGCGCCTTACCGACACCAGCATCAAAACCGGCAAGATCATGGTCGCTTTGGGGCCTTGGCTTTCGTTCATTCAGTATCTGACGACCATCGCGATCGTATTCATATCGGCGCGCGACATCAACAACGGCCTGATCAAAATCGGCGAGGTCTCCGCCATTATCAACTACGCCACGCAGGTCATGATGTCGCTCATAACTCTCAGCACACAGATCATGCACCTGACGCGCGCCATGGTCTCCTCGCAGCGCATAAACGAAGTGTTCGACACCGAGCCATCCATTGTCGGCGGTCCAATTGACAAACCTCCGTCCGATGGCTCGGTTGAATTTCGCAACGTATCTTTCCAATATCCCGGCGCCGCTGGCGATCCCGTGCTGCGGAACATCACACTCTCGATAAGGAGCGGAGAGCATATAGCAATCATGGGCTCAACCGGCGCGGGGAAAACCTCACTCGTAAACCTGTTGCCGCGCTTCTACGATCCAACGGAAGGCGAGGTTTTAGTGGGCGGCGTAGATGTGCGCCAATACTCCCTCGACGCCCTGCGCAACTCAATGGGCATCGTCATGCAGGAGACGCGCCTCTTCTTCGGCAACATCGCGGAAAACATTCGATGGGGAAATGAGAACGCCACAGACGAAGAGGTCGAGCATGTCGCTCGCATTGCCGGCGCCACGAAATTCATTGAACAATTTCCGCATGGGTATGAGACTAAAATAGCGCAAGGCGGTGTCACGCTGTCTGGTGGGCAGAAGCAACGCCTCTCGATTGCTCGTGCTATAATCAAAAAACCGGAAATATTAATTTTGGACGACAGCACTTCCGCTGTCGACGTAATAACCGAAGCAAAGATCCAGAGCGCTCTCCGGGGCGAAATGCGGGGAATGACGGTTATCAAAATCGCACAGCGCATAAGCTCGGTTGTGGATGCTGACCGCATAGTGTTGATCGAGGACGGAGCCATAACAGGCATCGGGCCGCACGAGGAATTAAAACGCACCAGTGCTGCCTATCGCGACATCTGCGATTCGCAGGATTCGCTGAGAGGGTTGAACGAGAATGAATCCTGATAAATCCTCAAAAAAACGGGTTGAGCGCACTTCACGTCTCGAAGGTGATCCCGCTGTTTCCTCGCACAAGCCTCACCACATTTCGCGCCTGGGTTACGGTAGCCGTGCGGGGCGATACGGCATGGTCGAACATGCAAAGGACCCTGTCGCCACGATGAGGCGGCTCCTTCGTCTGCTCAAAGGCCGACGCCGTTTCATGGTTCTGCTCCTGATCCCACTCGCTGTCGGCTCTGTCACCGGTCTTGTTTGGCCACGCGTGTTAGGCCTCGCGACGGACATAATGACGCTCGAGACAGGTGAAACTGTGGATTTCCGCAAGCTTGCCGAAGTCATGGCTATCGGACTGGCCGCAAACATAATAGGGCAGTTCGCAGGAGTGCTGCTGGGATACGGTACCACTATGCTGTCCAACCACTCTGTGCGCGACATGCGCCAGATGTTGTTTCACCATGTCCAGTCGCTTCCGCTCAAACGCTTCGACACCATCACACACGGCGAATTCATGAGCCGCCTCACGAATGACACCGACATGGTTGCCAACACGCTCGGCCCCGGGGTGCTAAACTTTGCCGGAACAATATTCGCTCTGGTCGGCACGTTCTGTTTCATGGTGATCATCAGCTGGAAGATGACGCTCGTCGCCTGCATAACCGTTCCGGTGTCCGCCTTCGTCGGACAGGCTATTGCGAAAATCTCGCGCAAAATCTTCCGTAAACGCCAGCGCACTGTCGGCGAACTCAATGCGCTCACGGAGGAGATGATCACGGGACAACGCGTAGTACAGGCGTTTTGCCGCGAGGAGATCGTGGACGAGGAGTTCGACTACATCTCCGAGGAACTGCGTCGCATCAGTTTTAAGGCTGAAGTCCGCGGCGGCATGATGGGCCCCGCCATGAACCTTATCAACAACATCTCGTTCCTGCTGGTTGTGGTCGCGGGTGGATGGTTCGCGATACAAGGCCAAATCACAGTCGGCGTGATCATATCGTTCATGATGTACTCGCGCCAGTTTGGGCGCCCCGTCAACGAACTGGCCATGCAGTTCAACATGATACAATCCGCAATCGCCGGCGCGGAGCGCGTCTTTACCATGCTGGACATGCCGCCGGAGGACGATGTCGGGAAAATTCACATCGTCCGGCCAGAGACACACGGCGAGATTGTATTCGATAAAGTTTCATTCGGCTACAACCCCGAGACTACTGTCCTGCGCAATTTCTCCCTCCATGTTGCGCCGGGCACCAAAGTTGCCCTGGTGGGTGAGACGGGGTCTGGCAAAACCACGGTGGTAAGCCTGCTGACTCGTTTCTACGAAATACAGGAAGGCCGGATAACTATTGACGGCATAGACATCCGCGATATTTCCAAAAAAACCTTGCGAAAAAACATGGCGGTAGTGCTACAGGACACACACCTCTTCACGGGCACTGTCGCCGACAACATCAGCTTCGGCAATCCGGGCGCAACGCGTGAGCAGATCATAGCAGCCGCGAAACTCGCGAACGCCGACCTGTTCATAGACCGTCTGCCGGAAGGTTACGACACCAAGATAAACCAAGCCGACACCGCCCTGTCACAAGGCCAGTGTCAGCTACTGTCCATAGCGCGCGCCGCGCTTTCGGACCCTGCTATTCTCATCCTCGATGAGGCTACCTCTAATGTCGACACTCGCACAGAGATGCACATTCAGCAGGCAATGCTCCGTTTGATGAGCGGACGCACAAGCATCGTAATTGCTCACCGTCTATCCACGATACGCGACGCGGACACGATCCTCGTCATGCACAAGGGCGAAATTCTGGAATCGGGTAAACACGAAGACCTGCTAGCCCAGAACGGCTATTACGCCGCACTTTGCCACCGCTAGATTTATCTTGCGCAGCGGGGTTAATAACGTCGGTCTCCCGTGCACTAAGGAGAGAGCCTCTCAGGTTTTACGACAGCAATAATAGAAAAGGAAATAAAATGAAAAAATATTTGATTTCGGGTATTTTGTTGTTAACTGTGTCTTTGACATGTTTTGGAGCGGTTCCAGCAGAAGATGCAAAATCAGGCGCGGACGCACAGTCGAAAGAAGACATAAGGCTTCCCCAGACAGCGTCGGCGCGAGACCAGAGGGTGCGATTCTCGGGACGCTGGGACACTTCCGATGGCAAACACCCCAAATGCTCTTGGTCGGGATGCGCCGCTACCGTCATGCTGCAGGGTACTCGGTTAAACGCGAAGATCAGCACCACCAAACCCAACTGGGTCGAAGTGATAGTTGATGGCAAGAGCACCGGAAAGATAGCGATAGAGCCGGGCGAGGCGCGCTGGTACAGGGTGGCGGAAGGGCTGTCGCCCGGAAAGCCGCACAAAGTAATGCTTGTGCGGCGCGTAGAGGCGTCATACGGAGGAGAGCTCGGAATCGCCGGATGGCAGTTCGACACAAAATCAAAGTTGCTGCCAATGCAGCCCGCCAAGCGCGCACTGCTTTTTATAGGCGACTCGATTATATGCGGCTTTGGCAACGAAGGGAAGAGCGCAAGGGATCCGTTCAAGACAGAGGAAGAAAATGGTGCAGCCGCTTACGGATTCCTTGCTGCGCAGGAGCTTGAGGCCGACTACTACGCAGTTGCTTGGTCGGGACGCAAACTTTGGCCGGACAACTCAATGCTGGACGTCTATGAGCGCACGCTGGCTTTCAATCCGGAGAAATGGAATCCGAAAACAGCGCCCGTGCCTGATGCGATTATCGTGAATCTTGGCACAAATGATTTCAATATGAACCCTAAACCCGAGGAAGAGGGGTGGGTTAATGCCTACAAAGGTTTGATTGCAAACCTACGCAAGGACTATCCAAAGGCAAGGATATACTGCTGCGAGGGGCCAATGCTCGGGGGCGAATGGCGCGACAAATGCAGGGAGTGGGTCACGCGCGCGGTCAATGAGTCGGGCGACAAGAACATCGGCAAGATCTTTTTCGACTATGACAGCAAAGACGGATTCGGGGCGCTCACGCACCCGTCTCTTGAAGCCCACAAGAGGACGGCAAAGAAGCTTGTGAGCACCCTCAAGCGGGATCTCAAATGGCAGTAGTTGTGGAGCGGCGCCTACTCGCCTGAGTTGTCGAGATTGTATAGGTAACGCTTTACCTTCTGCGTGGTCGTCTTCTCAAGAGGCTCGAAACGTATCTGAATCCGGCGAGGGCGCTTATATTCGGCAATGGCTTTTACTGTCCGGTGCACCTCGTTTTTGCATAGGGCTATAATGTCCTCATCCGACATCGACTGGCCCTTAGACTTTCTGTCTTCCTCGATCCTGTCTAGATTTGGCACGACGATGACGCCGACACGCTCGCCGGTTTCGCCGTTTAAACTGTATCCGATCACGATGGATTCAAGAATGTACTCGCTTTCTTTAATAGCCTGCTCCACCTCTTCTGGGTAGATGTTCTTACCCTCGCGGTTGACTATTAGGCTCTTCTTTCTGCCCGTGAGTGTCAGGTAGCCCTCTGAGTCAAGCTTGCCTAGATCGCCCGTGTGAAGCCACCCGTCTTTAATAACCTCGGCGGTGGCTGCATCGTTGTGAAAATACCCTTTCATGACGATCGGCCCCTTGACCATAACTTCTCCTATGCCATTTTCATCGGGATTGTTTATTTCAAGCTCACAGCCAGGCAATGACTTGCCCACGGTGCCGATTCGGATTTCATTTTCAGGGGGGAGCGCCGCGATAGGCGATGTCTCCGTGAGACCATATCCCTCGAAAGTCTTTATTCCCATCTTGTTGTAGGCTCGTAGCATGGCGGGATCTGACGCTGCCCCTCCGCAGATAATCAGGCGCAGGCGCCCGCCCAGATTTCCCACGACTTTTTTGCCGATAATCTTGCTCATCCCAAGAGTTATCATAACCTTTGCGACTGTGTTCTTTTTGAGTTTTGCCTGGATGGAGTTGAGCATCTTCTCTGCCAGCAGCGGTACTGCCAGCAAAACGGTGGGGGACACTTCTCTCATGTTTTCAGGGATTGTGCGGAGATTTTCCACCATGCTGCTCTCGCACATGCTCTTTAGAGGCACGAGGAAGTTCGCTGTGAAAGCGAAAGCGTGGTGAAGAGGCAATACGAGCAGGAAGTTATCCCATGTGTATACAGTGAAATATTGCAGGGCGGCGCTGATCTGGGCTGTAAAGTTGCCGTGGGTGAGCATTGCTCCCTTGGATCGGCCGGTCGTGCCGGACGTGTAGATTATGGATGCAATGTCAGACTCTGATGGCACATGCCTGTCGAAGAAAGAATCCGGCCGCGCCGACGCCTTTTCCGTCGAAGCCAGAAGCGAATCGTAGTCGGTATGGAAAATCCCGTTCTCTTTCCGCTCCTGCGTGAATACGCCATCGAGCATAACGACGCTCTTTAACGAGTCGAGCCTTAGTTCTCCCGTCTCTATTGCGTGGATCTGCGGCCAGGCCTTGCCAGATGCGAAAAGCGCCGTTGCACCGGAATCGCGTAGGATATGGGACACCTCCCTCTCTCGCAAGTTGATGTCTATCGGCACCACCTCTATGCCACAGCATGCAAGCCCGAGATACGTTGTTATCCATTCGGGACGGTTTTCCATCATGAGTGCCAGGCGCATTCCCGGCTTTCCCCCTAGAGAAGCCGCCGCCTCCGCCACGTTGCGTGCTTTTGAATTATAGTCAGCAAAAGTCCATGTGCGCCATTCGCCATCAGCTTTCCACCTGAGGGAGATACCCGACGGGCGTTGTGCCGCCGCATCTAAAAGAAGTGTTCTAATTGTTGCCATGTTATCTTATCCGTAGGCGGCACGCACGAACTGTCCGCGCCATTCGTTTTAAAATAATTGCATATTTGTTTGAATACTGCAAGAGCAATCCGCCATCACAGCGGGGGTACTTGCGAAATTTGCCAACAAAGTACTATAATCTCGCCGAAAAACAAACAAACAATATGAGAAGCTGCCCGAAAAAGTCGCCATTTGTAGCATGTGGCATCTTTTTTCTATACTTGACCTCACTGCTAAGCGCGGCGCCGTATGGAACTGATGGTTCTGTTACAAATTATTCAGTTGGATCCACGTTTAGTTCTCCAGGAGCCTCCGCAGACAAGATAAGCCCCGTAATACTTGCCCATCGAGAGGCCAAGCGCCGACCCGTCGATCTCGATACTGGAGCTCACCGTGCCGCTTTGCACGCGCGTGGATTGAATGGCGACGATCTGGAGGGCGAAACCTGCGCCCTGTATTCAATTCGTCCGCTCTCCGCCACCGAGCAGCAGGAGCTTGCGGCACGAGGTGTTGATATCACTCCCGACATTTGGATTCCTCCCGTCGAAGGCAAGCATCCACAGGGTTTCCACCTGGCACGTGTCGCGTACGAAAGCCTCGATACGGTTCGCGCCGATCCGCGTATGATCAGACTCGAGTCCGCCGAAATGCGGGCAAAACCAATGAATGATCTCGCAATAAATATGATCAAGGCAAACCTGGTTCACAACGGCACCGGCATTCTTCCATTCAATGGCGCAGGGGTGCGAGTAGCCGTGGCAGATAGCGGGCTAGACTTGAACCACGCCGATTTTCCTGTCCCCTACGAGGCATACGACCTGACCACAGGCACTTATCCCTTGACTTGGAGCACAATAGTGGCGAACACCGTATCGGCTCACGGCACACATGTGACTGCCTCCGCTGTTGGACGTGGCACTTTGTCCGGCGGCAAATACCGCGGCTCGGCGCCAGGAGCCGAGCTTTGCTTTTACAAAATCGGTGACAACGTGTCAGCCTCCGCATCCGAATCCGACATGGTCGAAGCCATCAACCGGGCCGTCACAGTCAATGCGCGCGTCTTCACAATGAGCTATGGGGGCTTCAGCACATATCTCGATGGTAGCGAAGCCGCCGAGCAGGCAATCGATGTCGCTGTTGCCGCTGGCGTCACGGTCTTTGTCGCCGCCGGCAACGAAGCGGACGCCAAGCGGCACGACTCAGTCTTTGTCAATCCAAATACCACTTCGGATTCATTTGGGTTCACAATCGACAACACGCAGGGCGGCACCTCTTATCGTACAAAGGAATCTATAAGAGTCATCTGGCGCGGCGGCACACCGGGCTCTTACGAAATCTCGTTGATATGTACAAATCTGGTGTCATCGAAGAGGCCGGCATATTCAGAAACCTTGATCGCCCGCTCCAGCAGCACCAGCGTGAGAGGAACCAAGAGCGTGGAATACGAACTTTCGCCGAATATTCCCGCAGGAACGAGCAGGACGTACCTTTTCCAACTTACGAACACCGCCCTTGTCGGGTCGCCTGTAACCGTGCATCTGTATCAGATTTCGGGTGTTGGCACCTTTGATAGTCCAGACTCATCCTACACCGTGGGGCATCCGGCAGTTGCCGACAGCGCCATCGCAGTCGGAGCCTGGGTTCAGCGTAGGCAGTGGATTAACTATACTGGACAAACTTTACATTATCCAACCTTCATTGTAAACACGCTTGCGCCGTTCAGCGGACGCGGTCCGCGCATAGACGGCGTTCAAAAGCCCGATATTGTTGCACCGGGCGCTGCAACAATATCTGCTCGTGAATCTGTGCCGGGGCTTGCCGCTACACCCGGTCTGATCATAGACAACGATGGGCTAAGCCTCGACGGAAGCGGCCCCGCGAACTATTACATCATGCAGGGAACAAGTATGGCCTGCCCGATGGCCGCCGGAGTGGCGGCACTTATGCTGCAGGGCAACCCCGACCTCACTCCTGCTGAGATCCGGGCCGCGCTGACGAACACCGCATCCCGCGCCTCGACTCCCGATAGTTTGGTCGGGAGCGGCCTGATCGACGCTCAGGCCGCAGTGCGCAAGACAACCCCGCTCTCCCTTACGGTCAACTCTGCTTTTGGCGGTGCAATGCCGGGAACCCTTACCACAAATTACGGCGCAGTAGTGAGCCAGTGGATCACAAACTCGCCCCTCTCGCAAGGAGTCGGCACACAGCAGGTTTCTGTGGCGGGCAACGTCATGGGTAACGTGTTTGCACAGAATTCCCCGACTCAGGTCACATTAACCCTTACAAACAACGCCACCCTTAACTGGCAATGGCAGACACAATATCTACTGACAACGGACTACACCGGCGATGGTGCTGTGACAGGAACTTCCGGTTGGCTGCCAAATGGCGGCAGCTCGCTGCTCACTGCGTCTCCTGCCTCTTATTGGTATTTGGAAGGGTGGGGCGGTGACGCTGACGACGGGATAGTATCTGGCAACACCATTGAGGTTTTCATGGATCGAACCCGCTCGATTATGGCCAATTTCGCCCCCAATCTATCGCCGCTGGGGACGCCCGAATACTGGCTGGCGTCTTACGGCCTGACAAACGATACTCTTGAAGCTGCCGAGCAAACCGATTACGACAGCGACGGAATGCTGACTTGGGAAGAATATGTTGCCGATACAGATCCATCCGATAAGCAGTCGGTTCTTGCTTTCTCCTCAGTCAACGCCGAAAGCAATGGAATAAGTCTCACATGGACAGGCGGACAATTGGCAAGCCAATACCTTGAAGCGAGCGACAAACTTGATGCCGTTCCATGGATCAGCATACTGACCAACAACGTCCTGCCGACCGCTATCACCAACACCGCTCTCATCCCGGCTCCCACCAGAAACCGTTTCTACCGCATCCGCGCCGTACGGTAGGTGTTGATAATCTAGGTGCAAAAACCGCCGGGCGGAAGGTGTTTATTGCTTTAGGAACTTAATAGGGAATTCCGAGGCAAGATTGGCTCATCCCTCACAATTTTGTCTTCGACTAAAACTAGGCCTGCAGTTTCTCTCACATACGCGATCGGATTGATATTTCCCTATGTCGCCCTGCCGCTGTCGACACCTGTGTTAGCTGCGAACAGACAGTTTGCAATGCGGATGAAGACGCGTCTACAGAGCTCGTTACCTGTGCTTACGCTTCAGAAACCTGTCTAGATATTTATCTGCGCGCTCTTTGTCGGTGAAGTCGCCGTTTATTTGACGTTCGTAAAATCTCGAAAGTATTTTCCCGAACTCAGGCCCGGGTGTCAGACCGCGCGCGATAAGGTCACGCCCTTGAATCAGAGGTGGCGGTGGCTCTTTCATCACCGCGAGAGCTTCGGCTTTTTCGCGGAATTTCCGTAATATCTCCAGATCGGGCTTGTTGGGTGGCGTGGCGTTCATGTCGCATTCCACGACGTCAGACAGCAGATCGAGACGAAGCGCCTCAACGGAGAGTTTGCGGTAGGCTTTGTCGGATGAGTCGTTCACGACGAGAGCCACCGGGCGCATGTGCGTGGCCACGAGACGAACAACCGCGTCTTCAAAATTCGGCGTGTTCCACAACCGCCTTATGAATGAACGGACCTCCCTTTCTCCTGACTTTTCGTGTCCGTATGAGGTAACCTTGCCTTCCTCTGCGAAGGCTGTTGTCGCCGGCTTCCCTAGGTCGTGGCAGATTACAGACATTGCCACGACAAGGTCGTCTGCGCGGACGCCTTTGCGGACTCTCGGCAACCAATCTAGAGCGAACATTGTGTGCGTCCAAACATCGCCTTCCGGGTGCCAGCGCGGATCCTGCGGACAATCGATTAGCGCTTCGAGTTCCGGGTAGTGACGGATCCATCCGCAGTCGCGTAGGAACGCCAGACCTAGTGACGGTTTAGTACCGTTGAGAAGGAGTTTTTCCCATTCGCCAGCCAGCCTTTCGGCAGGAAGGTTCTCAGGTGTCATTCTACTGCATTCGGCGATGGTTTCGGGGGCGACATCGTATTCGAAACGGGCGGCAAATTGCATAGCGCGCAGGACGCGCAGCGGATCCTCTGAGAAATGTTCGCTTACGTGGCGGATGATGCGGTTTTCGATGTCGGTTATGCCGTTAAATGGATCGATGATTTCGCCGGTGAGCGGATCTGCAAGGATTGCATTGATCGTGAAGTCGCGCCGTGCGCAAGCCTCATGGTAGGGGAGGTCGGGAATCGTGTCGACCATAAACCCGCGGTGTCCGGGCGTGGTTTTGCTCTCGCGGCGCGGAAGCGACACATCAATATCCAGCCCGCCGATCTTCATTACGCCAAAGCTCATTCCAACCTTGTTTACCGAGAAGCGCGATGAGAGCAACGAATATAGCTTATCGGACTGTATACCGTAGATTTCGAGATCGTATTCGTGACTGCGGATGCCTCTGATAGCGTCACGAACACAGCCACCAACAAACAATGCGCGCCCGCCCGCGTTATGCGCCATTGCGGCGATCTCGCGCACGGCGTTGGCAGCAGGAGTGTCTGGCATGCAGGTTGATATTATATTCGCATTCATGGTATTTAACGCGCTCATTATAGTGTTAAAACGCGATAATGTCACCAAGGAGCAAGAGCCGCGGTGCCTTACCCAATTTCCGACGGCTCGCCTAACGCGTCCGGTAATCCAAGTGCGGGAATTTAGGTGAGAGGGGAATTTAGATGACAGACCCTGATGCAGCCTCCTTTTGTCTTATGTCCAAATACGACCCCTTGTTTTCTACTTACTTTTCAGCTTAGCGGAAGGGCAAGATGGGGGGGAAACTGACCGAGAAAGTCAGGGGGATGTTTGCGTGGGCGGTTGTCGTCTCGATTGAAGAAAAGACATGCAGTTCGTGGCTGCCTGCATTGTCTGTGGGTCTCTGTGTTTCAAGTACGGTTCTACCAGCGTCACGTCGTCGGTATTGCCCTGCAAAGCTACGATGGTCAGTGCCCACACTTCGGGAGTAACGGGATTCGTTGAGGCATTAGACAACGCATAAGACGGTTGAACCAGTTGAGCATGCTTTGCACTCGCATCCTCGCCGCGCAGAATACGGCGAGCTTCCTCGAGGAAAGCAACCTTTCCGTCACTGCTCATGATGCACCCCATTGCCACTGAAAGAAAAGCGGCACACAGCCAAGGCACGAGGTTCCGTAACAAGATCATGGGGCATTTCACTTCGAGCATTTTATGTCCTGGCTGTCGAGTTTGACCGAGTCGAGCCGTCCGGCGCGGTCTCGGACGTCTTGCCGCAGCAGGAGCCGAACCAGGCTGAGGCGGTGACGAGGCTGTTGAATGCGGTGCGCTTGGTTTCGTGGCCGTCAAGGGTGCGGATTGTGGTGCGAGGGCGGATGTCGTTGAGCAGGGCGGGGTCGGACGAGAAGCAGTAGGGATTGGCTTCAGCGAAGGAGCCTGTGCGACGGCTTCTAAGAACGCCACACCGTGGCGGGGTATGCACTCCGCCACAGGAACAGCATAAACCGAATAGCCGTCGCTTTTCATGACTGCATCATACCGCTTATTAGCACCGCCAGCAACACAAGATTACATCAACCCGCACTTCCGTGGCAGAGTCATGACAGCGGCACAACCACCGTAATCTTGAATGCTTTGTAAGATTACATAAGTACAAAGGTGGCGGCAGAACCACCTTCCCTCTGGTGGCAGAGTCATGACAGTGCCACGAACATTATAATCTTGCATAGAGTTACATCAACCCGCACTTCCGCGGTAGAGTCCACACTACGCCACAGTACCACCCTGTTGTAATCTTGCATAGAGTTGCCAGATTACATAACCTGAACCCGTGGCAGAGTCCACACGACGCCACCTGCGCGTGACAGAGTCCA
>CAYOPG010000018.1:0-9796 GCA_964405775.1 uncultured Lentisphaerales bacterium | reverse complement strand
CAGAGTCCATACTACGCCAAGGGAACAGAATCAACTGAATCGCCGTAGCTTATCATGACTGCATTTTGCTGTTTATCAGCACCGCCCGCAACTCAAGATTAGAAAAATCGGAAAAAAAGATCGCCACGACATTGCAATCTCACACGCCTAGTGACTGCTCCTATTTCTTATTTTAATGGTTGCCCCTGACGCCCATCTTCCGGCATCCGTCGGAAAACGGCATCAATATATCACGTTCGCCTGAGACAATGGCAGACCCTGACGCCATCTATAATTGCAATTGCTAGAACTAGGTTTCCTCATAATAAAGCTCAGCTCAAAAACAATTATCGCGGTTAACAGCAAAATGTAAAACACCGAGTCAACTAATATAGCGACAGTAACAAATTTTGCCAGAATTGAAAGTGTTTTTTCTGAACATCGTGTCATTTGAACAGTTCGCGCGCTCTTGTGATATGAAATACGCTTTGATCTTTCGTATATGTCACTATCCAGCGTAGCCGGACGGATTGGCTCGGTGCCATTTCCAAGCCGTCTCGATTATTGCCTTGGGCTCGGTGTACTCTGCCTTCCAGCCCAGGACCTGCGCCGCCTTCGAGGGGTCGGACACGAGGAAATCCGGGTCGCCCGCGCGGCGCGGCGCGATGTCCGCGGGGATCGAGTGCCCAGAAACATTTCGCGCTGCCTCGATTATTTCGCGGACAGAAAACCCGTGTCCCGTTCCGAGGTTAACTGCGCCAGTAAAATCTGATTCGAGGGCGAGAAGATGTGCGCGAGCCAGATCGGAAACGTGTACATAATCGCGTACGCAAGTGCCATCTGGTGTCTTATAGTCATCGCCGAAAATCTGAACGCGCCCGCCTTGTCCCAGCGCCACTTTGAGAACATTTGGGATGAGGTGGGTTTCCACGGCGTGATCTTCTCCGAGACGGCCTTCGGCGCCACACGCGTTGAAATAGCGGAGGAAGACGGGTTGGAATGCGTGTATTTTCGCGTACCATCCGAGCATTTGCTCGAAAATCAACTTCGACTGTCCGTACGGGTTGGTGGGGCATTGCGGCGTCGCTTCCGTGATAGGCATTGTGTTGGGCTGGCCGTATGTGGCGCATGTTGACGAGAAAATGATGCGTTTGACGCCGCACTCGTTCATTGCTTCAGCGAGGTTGATGCCGCCGCTGTCATTGTTGCGGAAATATTTGCCAGGGTTTGCGGACGATTCGCCTACGAGCGCGTACGCGGCGAAGTGCATGACGGCGTCTGGGCGTGAGCGATCCATCGCATCCAGTATGTCGCTGTAATTTCGGAGGTCGCCCGTTATAAACTCCGCCCGCTCGTCGAGTGCTTCAACATGTCCCAGCTCAAGACTGTCGAATACCGTTACGGAATGGCCGGCGTCGAGCAGGTGCTTGGAGGCGACGCTGCCGATGTATCCGGCACCTCCGGTGACGAAAACTTTCATTTGCGATTATCTTCCAGCTCGGCAATTTTCGCCTTGAGTTCTTTAACTTCTTCCTTCAGGCGCTCGACGCTCTTCGGGAGGTGGTACTGGCGAACAGCCTCGCGCCGATCCACTGCCGGCGTACCCATATAGATTCCTTTTGCCTCTATATCGCGATGCACTCCTGACTGGGCGAGAATCTCCGCGCGGTCGCCTATGTTCAAGTGACCGGCAAGACCCGCCTGCCCCCAAACCATAACCCCGTTGCCGATGTGCGTGCTGCCGGAGATTCCGACATGCGCCACAATGCCACAATACTCGCCGATCTGCACGTTGTGCCCGATCTGCACGAGATTGTCGACCTTTGTCATGCGGCCTATTCTCGTGACGCCGAAGCGCGCGCGATCCACTGTTGTGTTTGCTCCTATTTCGACATCATCGCATAGCTCCACGATTCCTACTTGCGGGATTTTCCCGACTTTCACAGAACCATCGGGCAGCACCTCTGTGGTGTAGCCGTAGCCATCGCTGCCGATCACGGCTCCGCTGTATATGATTACGCGGTTGCCTATCTTGCAGCGCTCTCGGATCGAGCATTGCGGGTAGAAGTGAGAGTCGCTGCCGATCAAG
Source organism: uncultured Lentisphaerales bacterium (assembly GCA_964405775.1). Taxonomy (GTDB): domain Bacteria; phylum Verrucomicrobiota; class Kiritimatiellia; order RFP12; family UBA3636; genus JAAZFF01. The sequence goes on along the minus strand of CAYOPG010000018.1, from coordinate 7,728 downwards.
CACTCCTCGCCGATCGATACGTGCGTCTCTATCACGCACCTGTCGCCTATAACTGTTCCATCGCCTATGACCGCATAGGGCCCAATATGCACATCGGCACCCAATTTGACGTCTTTTCCAATTACAGCTGTCTGATGGACGCCGGGTTTGCGGACGATCTCAGGTGGAGTGAAATGCGGGGCGATCATTGCGAACGCCTTGTCGGGCGATGCCACCCGTATCACGATTGCCTTTACTCCTTGGCAGTCGTGTTCTGGCGCGACCAGCACCGCGGTGGCTTTAGTAGTCGACAAGTGAGCGGCGTATTTTATATTTGAAAGGAAAGATATGTCGCCAGACAATGCATCGCGCAACGATGCAACGCCGGATATATCCGGATCGCCGGAGGCGTTTTCGAGTGTGCCGCCGACCAGTTTTACTACTTCGCTCAGTTTCATTTTTTTTTGTCTGCGTGACAGTGATGGCTGTTTATTTAATTGGCTTCGGCGCTTCTCCCTCGGAAGGGAGCTTGCCGTAGCCAGACCGTGGTGAGAAATCCGCGGGAGGCGTCAAGGATGCGTTTGCTTTGAGGCTGCTTACCGCCTTGACCACCTCGTCGGTTATGTCGAGTTCGCTTGAGGCGTAAGCTACAATGGTCACGGGTGCACCGGCGCGGAAGCCTGATTTGTCGAGAATAAGATCATATTTGCCCTTCTCGGCTATTTTCTTGATTTCCGCGGCGATTTCATCTGTCACCGCTACGAAAAGCTCGATCTCCATTTCCTGAAGCTGTCTCTGAAGGTCTTCGACCATCCTGCGCAGCTCCTGTTCCGCCGTGCGGATATTCTGATCAACCCCTCGCGCTTGCTCGACCTTGGCTTTCCGGACAGCATCGCTGAGAGCCTCGTTGTTTGCCTCCTTCATTATGTCGGACAGATCCTTGTACATCATCTTTATTGTATCGCGCTTAATATCCCGATCCGCCTCGAAGCTCTTCTGTTTTTTCAGCAACGCCTCCTTGTTGATCTGGGTCTGCGGGTGTGCCAGAATGATTTTCTCCATGTCAACAACGGCGATTTTGGTTTGCGCGAACACTGGCATCGCCGCGATGGCGACTGCCGCTAGAAACATAAACTTTTTCATATTGGTGATTCCTTCTTTGGAGTACGGCGTTTCGCCGTTACATTGATTGTGTCTATCTAATAAATATACCCCGTATTTTACTGAATCCGGGCATTCCAATCAAGAACCGTTTGAATTTGGGCTTCCCCATCTTTGTTTCACACCTGTGCCCGGGGCATATTTTCCCGAATTGTAACAAGCCCCTAAAATCATAATAGATTGACCATGTCGTCGATGCTGTCCGCCTGCGGCACACGATGCGCAGAACTCGGCACGCTCAAAGGCCACTCGGCGTTTTTTGTCTTGTTATCGCTTTAAAATTTCTTCAACTAGGCATTCCGAGAATAGCCATTCTCCTTCCTGAAGAACCAGAAGGCATTGTATGTCGCGGGCTTCGTCGAAAGACTCCGCGTCCGCGCTTCCCATGAGCCTGCCCGTAAGCCTGCAGGTGGCAGTGTCCGCACCTGTCTTTTCGACAACTATGTCGTGGAATTCTATCGACAGGCGTTCGCACTTTGTCTTGGCGGAAATCAGTGCCTGTACTATTTCCTGTCTGTCATACACTCCCGAGAATCCGTGAACAGGTATTTCAATTTTGAGCTCCGGCGCTACAATATCACGCAACTTGTTGCTTTCGAGAGCCTTTGCGGCAATCCCATCGCCCGGCGCCACGTAAACTATGGACTCAAGCTTGTCGAATTGGCGTCGGATTTTGTATGCGTCGTTGTTCGTGTAAACGTGAAGCGCGATAAACAAAGCCAAGGCAAGTAAGATCGCAACGAGGCGCACCATGTTTTTTGTTATCATTGTCATAGAACCTTTCCCACAATTCTGTCTGCCGAGATTTCTCCGAACATGTGTATTTGAATTGGGACCGCCCGGTTGTCTCCAGCGACATACACGTGTCCGGGAGCGACTTTTCTGGGGGGGAGATCCCAATCGGATGGTTCAGCCTTGTACGGCTCTTCGATTCTTTCTCCGTTCCGGTAAAGAGCGCCGGATTTAAATTCGATTAAGTCGCCGGGAATACCGATAATCCGCTTGAGCAGCAGTATTTCATTCGCAATGTAGCGTATTCCGACGACATCGCCTCGTTTGGGCTCGGAAAACCAGTACGAGGGAGTCCAGCAGAAGGTGAATCCATGGTCGGCAAAAGTGGGCTCCATGCTCCTGCCTCTGATTTTCATCGGCATGCAGACATAACCGAAAAACAGGTATGCGATTGCGGCGACGGCTAGTACTCGAAGAAAAAACTTGCGTGTCAGTTTCGGGAACAGAAAATTCTCAAGCCATTTTCCTATTCCGTTCACTTCGCCTTTTCTTTAGGAGCTTTCTTTATCCAATTGCCCTTTTCGTCCATTATGTAATGGCCGGGTTTTTCGTTTTCTGCTATCTGCTTGGCTCGACGCTTGCCCACATGCTCGGCAGTGGTTTTCCCCTTCTTGGCGATTGCTTCATAAACAATCTTGCGATCCGCGTTTTCTGCGTTAACGAGATTCTGATTGGCCTTTACCTTGGCATCGCTGCTGGATTTGCCTGCCACGAAGTCGAGATATCCAAGGTTGTTTTCTCCTACGACGCCGACATCCTTGAGGGCCTCGATGGGCGCTTTGCGGCTTATCATACGTTGCTGAACCTCGTCGAGTTCCTGTGCGAAAGAAGGCGTTGCGCCCATCGTCGACACAGCAACTGCCAGAAATGTTGTTGTTAAAAAACGTCTCATTTGCTTGTCTCCTCTGGTTTTGTTTGATTAACAGGTTCGTCCGCTTTCTCCGGTTCGGCCGTCTTCTCGGGGGCTGCCGTTTCCTGCGCGGGAACGACTACTACAGGCTGGGGTTGGGGCAGGGTAGCGTTATCAACTTCGCTAAAGAAATTGTCGAGCTCTTTGTCGATTTTCAAGTTGATGTCCATGGTTATATGGATCGGCTTTATCTCATGTGTTGTCCGTATACAGCCCGACGTGAGAACCGTGGCCAGTACTGCAAGCGGCAAAGTTGTCGATGCGGATCTGATGTTCATGGTAACTTCTCCTCCAAGTTGAATCTAAAGCTCTGTTGATTTGACGCCTGTTAGATGCTGTTTATTCATTCGTGATCAGTGAAAGCGTCTCGGCCAAGGGGATATTAAACGAAGCGTCCAGGACGATCCCCTGAAACCTGACGGGCTGGCTGCTCTTGACTATGCCGTCCCTGCCAACGCTGTAGTATAGTTTGTTCGCGGGCTTGCCGTCCATCTGTAATTTCGCCGTGAGCACTTCTCCCTCGGTGTTAAGACCAATCCGCATCCACGAGTAGTCGAAGCTTCGAAGAGCATCAACCGCCAGCGATGTACTAACGGACTCTTCCGCTGCGTCCAAAACCGCTTTTGAGGGCGCGAGCTCAATGTGCCCCTTTTCGCCCGGGGTGGAGTATAGGAAAGCATCCCGGAAAACCACGCCGTCTTCGCGCGATATCACAACCGGGATGGTTCCTGAAATCTCGCCCGCTCCACCTGAGTCCATGCCTATACCTATCTGGTGTAGCAGCTTCGAGACATTGATCCGGTCTGCGTGAAGCGTGATGCGAGTTCTCCTGTTTTCTGGTGAGAGACGTGTGGATTCCCCGCGCACTTTTCCTCCGCACCAATCCAGATTTAGGTTGTCCAAGAACCACACCGTAGGCGAATGCATTCGGAACACCAGACGCCCGGATTCGACTTCGGCACGCCGGTACTTGAGGTTTTTGAAGCGTAGCATCTGCGAATCGCTCGTGAGTTCGGGGAGCTTCGGAAGTGAGAATGATAGACGGATGTCTGAGGCGGAAAACCGTTTTTCCGGCCAATCGACAGCGCCTTCCGAAAGCACCAAGTGGACGGCTCCTCCGCTTTTGCCGCCTTCAAAAAAATAACCTCCGGAAACTTTTGCTTTCGTTTTTATTTCAACACCGTCCAACTCCGGTATTAGTTTCTGGATGGTTGTGAGGTCAAGAGGCTGTTCCGCCATTGCTATATAGTTCGTGGCGCGGATGCCTCCGCGGTCCGAAGGGGCAATATCCCCTCCGAATTTCAAGGTCGCGCCTATGGCCGCGATGTTGCCCTCGTAAACAAACGGGCCGGCCTTCGGCAGCCGTCCGATTGCGGAGATGTTCGCCACTTCCATGTCTCGGAACACCAGGTCGGCAGACGCTTCGGCTGAGGCCGTGATCGTGCCGAGCCCGCCTGCGGCGTCCGCTTTAAGGATGAAGTTTGTGGCAGCGGTATCGGCAGCCGTGTAAGAAACATAAGGAATTCCAACAGAGAGGTCGGCGCGGAGCGCACCTTCTTCAAATGTTGCTTTGAGTGCTGTGGAGGGAGCCGTGTAGTCAAATGCGACGTCTCCGACACGCAGAGAACCGGAGTTCGCGGTATCACCGGGTTTGGTCGCGGCGTGGAAGCTGTTTGTGGCGTAGCCAAAGGCAATGGCAAGCGGGGTGTTCGAGGAAATGCCGATGTATGCCGTGCCGTCGACAGTTCCGGCGGAGACGTCGCACAAGATGTTCGTTGCGTTGAACGTAACCGGGAAGCCTGACGCGTCAGAGCGGATTCCCGTCACCGACACGGAAAAACGGGATGCATCGCCTGAGGCTTTGATTTCCGGCCGCAGAGCGATGGGACCCGACGCGGTGTAGGCAGAGGCATCTAATTGCGTGTGGACTTCGAACTCCGCGAGCTTTGCTCCATTGAACCGTACATTAGCCGCCGCCTCCGTGTTTGCGTTGATGCCGTATAGAAAGTCTGGTATCAATCGGCGTAGAGAATAGGGGAGCGAGAAGGAGGAAAACACTCCGTCGACCGTGGCGGAGGCCGTCTGTTTCTGGATGTCGCATTCCATATCCAGCGACAGCCTGTTCGAGGCCAGCATTAGAGTGGCATGTCCGGATATGGAATCCCATTGCCGGCCTTCGTTCGCCTTCGCCGTTACATATAGAGGCACAACAATCAGTTCGTCCGCAGTTTTGGCAACTATTCCCCCATCGATTTGAACCCGCGAGACTTTTACCGGCAGGGAGCGGATCGATTCCAGAGTGAACGGCTCGGATTCCCCTTCCTTTGCAAACAGATCCGCCGCTGGCACGTTCAGGACTCCGTTTGTGGCTATCAAACGAACAGTTAGTCCGCTTATGCGTATCGAATCGATCTGGCGGGATAGAAGGCGCAATGGGTGATATTCGAGCAAACCCGAATCCAGTCGGACGGAAAAATTCTCCGGAAGCTTATCATCGTGCACTATTAGCGAGAATTCGCTTCTGTATATGCCGACGTGGGAGAGTCGGAGCTCTGCCACGTCTCCTTCCGGCATGAGGTCTTTTAGGATCCTGTTTATTTGCCAGTTAATTATCGACGGCGCAAAAAGCACGGTTGCTAGGGCGACAATCAAAATTGCGCTCAGCCATCTTGAAAAGTGTATAATTCGCTTTTTCTCTGTCTTGTTATGCATCTCCGCGCTTTGCTGCAGGCAAAGTCCTCTGTCGGCTGTAAGTTGAACCTGGGGCGGCATCTCTCTTGCTGTTCTAAATCGTATCATTCAATTTGCGGTCAAGACAAGGAGCTTTTTGGCATTAATTGTGCTTGCAAAACATTCATGTGACAGTGCATAATGCGTTGTGTTGTGCGTTCCTATCCAAGCAGGGTTCGGCGTTGTTGGAGGCCGGTGCGTACCGGTGCGATTCGAGTATGGCTCAAATTCAAGAAAAGCAGGAAAAACAGTATTATTCGGGCTTCCAAACGGAATTGCTCAACCGCGGGCTATTGACCGAGACTCGTCTCCGAGAGGTAATAGGCGAGGCCGGCAAGGAACCTCTTGAGCGCTATCTTATCTCCAGCAAGACTGTTCCAGCCCATGACGTGGTGCTTGCAGTGGCTTCCCATTTCAGGATGCCTCCGATAGTGTTGCCGGGAAATTTCGTGGTACCAAAGAATCTGCTGGACTTGGCACCATTCGAGACGTGGAGCCGCTACAAAGCTGTTCCTCTCATGCTTTGCGGAGATAAACTCACCGTTGTGTTCGGAGATCCTTTCGACCTAATGGCTATCGAAGAGGTCGGGAGGGCTACGAAACTAGGTATTATACCATTGGTGGCGTACGACAAGGAAGTGCATGCTACTCTTATGCGCGTAAAGGCGAGAAAGGATTCCGAGAATCCCAATCTTGCCATGGAGAACGTGATGCAGTCCGCCGATTCCGAACTCGAGGTCAGCGGGGTTGACGACTCGTCGGAGTCGCTGGATAAGGCCGTTGAGTCCGCCGAGGAGGCGCCGGTTATCAAGATGGTCAACATTATGCTCCTCGAGGCGCTGCGCACTGGAGCAAGCGATATCCATTTCGAGGCCATGGAGAAGAAGTCCCGGCTTCGCTACAGGATTGACGGAGCCCTTATCGAGCGTCCGAGTCCCACAAAGTCGCTGCACAACGCGATTGTTTCTCGCATAAAGATAATGGCGAACCTCGACATAGCCGAGCGGCGCAATCCACAGGATGGCCGTTTCCGCGTAAAGGCGCTTGGCAAGGAGGTTGATATACGCGTGAGCATTCTGCCCACAATCCATGGCGAAAAGGTGGTGATGCGCACGTTGGACAAGTCAAACCTCGCACCGAGTCTCTCCGCGCTTGGGCTGGACGATTTTGCCTTCAACGCCATGAAGCACGCCATTGAACAACCACATGGCATCATACTAGTCACTGGCCCCACAGGATCTGGCAAGACCACTACGCTCTATTCCTGCTTGCAGGATTTGAACAAGATGGATGTGAATATAGTCACGGCGGAGGATCCCGTGGAATATGAGCTTCCAGGCATAAATCAGGTACACGTCAATGAACAGGTCGGCCTAACCTTCGCCAGCGTCCTCCGCTCTGTTTTGCGCCAAGATCCGGATATCGTGCTCGTCGGCGAAATACGCGACGGCGAAACAGCGGACATTGCCGTAAAAGCGGCTCTCACCGGACATCTTGTGTTGAGCACTCTGCACACTAACGACGCCCCGAGTGTCATTGCCCGACTCATAGACATGGGCGTGCCGCCATTTCTCCTTGCTTCTTCGCTCATCCTGGCGCAGGCGCAACGCCTCTACCGCAAGCTTTGTCCAATATGCAAGAAGAAGGCGGAAATCGACCCAAAGGTACTGGTTGCCAACGAGATCAGGGCGGATGCCTTTGAAGGTTCCACAATCTACGAAGCCGTAGGGTGCCCGAAATGCAACGGAATAGGGTACAAGGGGCGCGGGGCAATCATGGAGGTGCTCCCTATATCTGACCGCGTTCGGGCAGAAGTGGTAAAAGGCTCTGCTTCGAACATCATCCGCAAGATCGCTGTCGAGGAGGGGATGATTACGTTGAAAGATGTTGGAGTTATAAAAGTGCGCGAAGGGCTCACATCGTTGAGGGCGGCGCTGGAAGTCACGGGTAGCGAATAGAGGATAAACAATGGCTAGAGAAGTTTTTAAAGTCAGCGGCGTGCGCAAGATCAGGAAAAAAGAGCTTATTCCGTTCACACGGCAGATGGCGAGCATGATGAACGCAGGCATGTCTATTCTTGCCTCGGTTTCCACCTTGGAGGAACAGAGCCCCACCCCTTCATTCAGGCAGGTGCTGCGGCAACTGCGCGACGTCAT
>CAYOPG010000017.1:4957-33663 GCA_964405775.1 uncultured Lentisphaerales bacterium | reverse complement strand
CATAAAAGTACCCTATTCAGGTCTTAATTTGAATTGCGGTTTAAGAGAGCATCAAGAGCTTGTTTGGAAGCCAAGGTTGTTACATCGTATAGACTGTGACCATGAGCGTCCATGCCCACGATGCCTTCAAGACCATCTACGCGCAGCACCCACATCGCCTCAGTAGCACCAAATTCTTCTAAAAAATGCACTGCTATGACTTCTTTAACGGTTTCCGCGATTACTGCTGCCGCACCACCCACAGCCTGTATATACGCGCATCCATGCTTTGCAAAAGCAGCAAGGCTCCCCTCCCCCAGACCACCTTTCCCGATAACAACACGGACTCCTTGTTCCGCCACTATTGTTGCCATGTATGGCTCCTCGCGTATTGAAGTGGTGGGGCCCGCGGCAACAATGCGCCATGAGCCTGCGTTGTCACGCTTCACAACCGGGCCGCAGTGGAATATAGCTCCGTCTCGCAAATCAACCTGAGAATGATGCGTCTCCGCCAAATGCTTGTGAAGACGGTCTCGTCCAGTGAAAACAAGCCCTGATATCTTCACTGTATCCCCAACATTCAGGGCGCGCACCTTCTCGCCTGTAAAGGGATAGTGCAGGCTGATTGTAGCAGGCTTCACTTTGCGAACATCTTTGGTGGCGGCAGAATGGAAACAATTTCAACAGAAAGTGGCTGCTCTACTGCCGGAACATCACTTGTCGCGATCTCATCCGAAGCAACATTCGGAGAATAATCCGAACCCGCCTCTTCAATGACTCCATCGACCGACGGCTCGGTAGTCGCCAATGTTACGTCAGAATCACTTCGTTTGCCTGAGTTGTTGATTGCTACTATGACGATTAAAACCACAACCATCAACACTGCTGCTGTAGATATGTAGTAGCGTCTTTTTACGTGTGTGTCTTCAGAATCGGCGCTGCCAATCTCTGAAATCCTTTCTTTCACTGAAGAAACGAAATCCGACACCATCTTAGAGAAATGCCGGACAAAATCCCCCACTCTCGGATTGTCCTTTCTTGCATGTATCCGTGGGGCTGTCTGCCTTCGCCTTCTTGGTTGTTGTTCTGCAAATAATTCGGAGGCATCTTCATCCTCCACAGTCCCTTCGGACGAATGCAATGTCGATCCCGGTCTTGGTGCCTGATTCTGTGTCGGGGTGACACTGCTTTTTTGAGAGGTCGGATATCTGAACGGCTCTATGTCGCGCTTTACTGGCCGAGGAGGTATAGTGGGTACAACGTTGTCAGCCTCAAGCTTGAACACATTCTCAGACTGTTGAGTCTCTGTCTCTGTTACGGGGTATTGTGGCTCAACCTGCCCCGTCTGCGTCATTGGAGCGGGTTCTGGTGCTGGTGCCTGAGAAGGCGAAGGCGTTGGAATCGCACGCATTGCGGCTGGCCGCCCGGGAGTGAGCGTGACAGGTTTCGCGTTCGGGTTGGGCATGGTGACTGTAGATGCCTTAACGGACGGCGGCAGCGACGAAGCCGGTGTAGGGACTTTCTCATTCTGCTTTTCGGGGGTCTCGGCCTCATACGCATCTTCGATGGATTTGGGTTTTTCTTCTCCCTTGCGCTCCTGAGGATGCTCCGTACCACCCGCTGTAACAACATGGGAGATTCCGCCGCCAGGCTCCGTGTCAATTGTTTCTAGAACGATACGCGGTTTTTGTTTTGGTGCTGCGGCGTCCGCATAATCAGAGAGAAACTCGGCCACAAGCGGAGCGGGGTCGAGTCCAACAGCCTTCGCATAGAGTTTGACGAATCCCTTGCCATAAATTGCGGCGCTGAAGCGGTGGTAGTCTTCGGCTTCAAGCTCGCGTATGATTTGCACCATTATGTGAGTTTTATCGGCAACATCGTGTTCCGACATTCCAAGTGCCTCTCTGGCCTGCTTGAGTTTAGCTCCCAGTGACATGTGCTCCCCTTATGTTTAATGTTTGAGTAATTATAGATCAAAAATCTTCGTTGTCGAGATCCGTCATTTCACCGAGCGATGTCCGCAGTATTTCACGCGGAGAAGAGCCGTTGGCTGGCCCTACGCAGCCGATGCGCTCCAGCTCGTCCATTATACGAGCGGCTCTGTTGTAACCAATCCGGAGTTGACGTTGAATGGATGAGGTCGAAGCGCGGCGGGTAGAGACTATACACTCGAGCGCTTTTGCCAGCAACTCTGCGTCGGCGTCCTCTTCCTCCCCTTCTTCGGCGCCCTCCTCAGCAAATTCATCAGCGGCAGATTTTACGACGATTTTGTCGAGTTTGTTCATGACTTCCTCGATATACATCGGCTCGCCCTGGCTCTTATACCAATTTACAAGGGACTCAATTTCACCGTCGGAGATATACGTTCCCTGTGTACGGGTCATTGTGCCGTTAGGATTGCTGAAGAGCATGTCGCCGTTGCCGATCAAGTGCTCTGCCCCACGACCGTCCAAAATCGTTTGGCTGTCAACCCTCTGCGAAACCTTGAGCGCTATGCGTCCAGGGAAGTTCGCCTTGATAAGTCCTGTGATCACATTCACAGAAGGCCGTTGAGTAGCGAGAACCATGTGGATGCCGACGGCGCGCGAAAGCTGTGCCAGGCTGACTATGCGGGGCTCGATTTCCGCCTGAGCAGACATCATAAGATCCGCCATCTCGTCAACCATTATAACGATGTAGGGCAACTTATCTGGATACTCTGCAGCCTCCTGATCATCCTCGCCAAAGAAGGTGCCCTGTTTTGCACGTTCTCTGTTGTTGAACGCAGAGATGTTTCTGACGCCCGTGCGCCTGAACATCTCAAGGCGGGTCTTCATCTCGACTATAGCCCATTGCAGTGCGCCGGCCACTTTCTGCGGAGCCGTTATAACGGGCACGACGAGATGCGGTAGGTCGGCGTAACAGGAAAACTCCACCATTTTGGGATCGACGAGAATTATCCGCATATCGTCCGGCGTACGCGAAAGCAGCAGCCCGGCGATGATCGAGTTCATGCAGACACTCTTGCCTGATCCAGTGGTACCCGCTAGCAGTACATGCGGCATCTTAGCCAAGTCGGCAAAGACGGGTTTTCCGCCTACGTCCAGGCCGAGCAGCATAGGCAACGCGAATTTTTCCGTCGCGCCCTTCCACTCGGCGCTGTCCGTGACCGAGCGGATCGACACCCCTGTCCTGTTCGCGTTCGGTATTTCGATGCCCATCACATCTTTGCCGGGAATCGGCGAAAGGATGCGTATGCTCTTCGCCTTGAGTGCCATCTGCAAGTCGTTTGAATAGTTTGTGATCTTGGCGACTCTTACGCCTGCGGCGGGCTTTATTTCATAGCACGTTATCACCGGTCCGCTCACCACGCCCGTCACATCGACGTTAATTCCGAAGTCGGCAAGTGTGCCTTCTATTATAGCTGTGTTTTCATTGATTTCGGCGAGGTTGTCTGCATGAGAGAGCGGTTCCGCGGGCTTAAGAAGCCTTGTGCTCGGCAGTTTGAACGAAATCTCGTTGGCAACAAAAGCGGAAGCCGGCGCCGACTTCTGAGTCCGGGTGCGCTTGGCGGCTGCCTGGATTCTGTCGCCTCTTGTCTGTGGGGCTTCCTCAGTGTTCTCCTCCTCCACTTCTTCTCTCTTGAGGGCTTGGCCTCGTTTTGGCCGATGAGCGAAAATCTCTGCTTCGTCTTCTTCTGAGTCAATTCCTGCTTCTGCATTCTTCGCTGCCAGCCTTCGAGCCTCTTTAGCTGCTAGCTTCTCCGCTTTAGCAGCCTCACGTGCGGCCCTTTTAAACTCGCGGTCTTCATCGCGCTTCTCCTTTTCCCTGGCCTTGGCTTCGAGCCGGCGCTCCCTCTCCTCTTCGCGCGCCGCGCGCCGCGCTTCTGCGAGGTCTTCCACCGTGCTGTCGGCGTCTTCCAGCCTGCGTTTAACTTCGAAATCCCGGGCCTTGAGTTTGTAGAAGTATTCCATCACGTTCATAGGCCCGATTATCATAACGATCGACACCGCAAGCAGCACCCCGAAAAAGGCTGCGCTCCCCGCATTGCCGAGCCAGACCGAGAAAAGTTTATCGTTAAGTAAAAAGCCGATTCCGCCGCCGGCATTCGCCGCTATGTTAAGTTGCGGAACTGAAAGCAGAGGCGCTGCGAAAGCATTGGCGAACTGCATAAGCGCACAGCAGCTGAGAGCCGCCAAAAGCATCCACAGCACCCTGAGGCGGAGACGCTTCCCGATAGCCATGAGCAGGCCTGTGACGAAAAACAAGACTGGCACAAGGTACGCGCAGAGTCCCATTAGAAGAAACACCCCGTACGCGTTCCATGCTCCGAACAATCCCATCCAGTTGGTGGGGCGCTCGTTAGCGGGCGCGGAAATTGCAGAAACATCGGCCGAGTTATACGACACCAGACCGAGAAAAGCGACAAGCGCATAACTTAGAACCGGGATTGCCGCTATTCGCCATATAACGCTAGGCGGACGTTCAACTTCTAATGCTTTTTCTTTTTGAACTCTTACAGACATGCCACTGAATAATTTCCTTCTTTGACGTTTAAAAGTCTATCACATGCCGCCCTCGATGGCAAAGCTGAATTGACATGCGCTTGCGGCACTGCTATCGTATGCGACGTCAAAGGAATCAACGGAAATACCCTGAGACTAAGAACGAACCGCGCTTGCGCGGAGATAAGGTGTTTCACAAAAAAATCGGGAAACTTAATGAAACGCAAAATCATAGTGGTAAACGTAGACTTTTTCGATGAACTTTCTCTCCATGGAGAATCCATGGGGCCTGATGATGTGGAGAACCTGGTAAAACAATGTAAAGAAAACGGAGTTGACCGCGTTACATGGCGTGCCGCAGGTTGGGGTGTAGCAGGCTATCCGACCAAAGTAATATCTACGTCAGAATCCGTCGATTCCACGAACTTCGCGCAAATAGCAGCGCGTCTCCCCGAGAACGAACGCAAGCACTATGAGGAAAACAGAGGCAAACCCAGACCGGAAAGTTCGCTGGAGAGAACACTAAAACGCATGGACCCAATCGCCACCGCCAAGGCGGCGTGTAAGCGCCATGGGGTTGAATTCTACATCTGGATAGATATCATCGATGAACGCAACAGCGTGTTCCTCAACGATCACCCCGAATGCCAGGTAATGGGACGTGACGGCAAGACGCCGTGGCCGGGACTTCGTAGCTACGCAAACGCGGATGCAGTGGCCAACGAACTCGAATTGGTGGACGAGCTGCTTGAATACTCCCCGGATGGGCTCTATCTTAGCCTGTCGTGCCATTCCCGCTTTTTAGAATTCCCCGAGCCTGCGGACTGGTTCGGATTCGAGGAGCCGATTGCGCAGGCTTATAAGGCGGAAACCGGGAAAAGCCTTTTCGACATATCGACCACGGAAGAATACGATATCTGGCATCGTATCAAAGGTGATTTCTTTACTGAATTTCTGCGCAAAGTGAAGGGGCGTGCAAGTGCAAAAAACGCGCGCATTATGGTTGGCACACAATTCGGGAAAACAACCAACCTAACATGCCCGTACTACGAAGGCGATATTGAATTCCGTTTCGAAACCCAATGGAAACGCTGGGTCGACGAAGGTATTGCGGATGCTCTGGTTCTTGGCGATTACGAGTGGCCTTGGGATCGTGTGCCAACTTGGATTCCCAAAGGGTTCACCCCTCCCCCGGGCAAGCAGGTGGCCGACATGTGCGCTCCAGAGTACGTGGAATACATTGATGGCAGAGTCGAGGCGCTGATTTTCTCAAGTTGGCTTTCGGCATACGCCCAACATCATAATGGAGCCTCGGCGGCCGATCTTGAGGGAGCGATGCGCATGCGCACACAAACGTTGATCGACACAGGTCTAGATGGCATCTGCCTGCATGAAGCACACACCTTCGAGTACTACGATGGATTTGACACTATCTCCGAAATGCGTGCGACTCTCGATAACGCGAGCAAAGCTTAGAGCTAATAAAAAGGAGAAGATAAATTTGAACGAACCGGCAAATATAGTCGAATATCTGCGGTCCCCCGGACGAGTTCGCGCAGATGCTGAATGGTGCGGAATCTCAAGAGAGTACGCAGCACAAGTAGAGGCAGCAGCCAAGGAGATGCTTGGCCGGCCCACGCGCCTGCAGGATCTGGCACGCTGCGCTACGTCGCTTTTTGAAGGCACTTGGAACGGCGCCGACTGGCAGGACACCCCACGCGATGCGTCACTCTCAGAGCGCTTCTTCCTTCTCTTTCCCCTACTCCAGCATCTGCCTGTTTTACAGGGAATGTACGCCTCTCGCGGCATTAAGGTGAACATTCTCACCGACACTCTAACGGATCTGCAAATCTGGATCGACACTAATGAACAGCGCACAGGATTGCCGGGATTCAAGGAAATCGGCTGGCTGCGCCTTCATTTCACAGGTGAGGTGATACGACTAGGCAGGCTGCAATTCCAGCCCTCAACATACGCATTCCCGTTCACCCCTCTTGTTAATAGAACGACAGGCGAGTTTAAAATCGTTGCACACGGCGGACACTCGATCACTGAAAAAGGCGTCTTTTCGGATTCTGAAGGAGCCGATGGAAAGGTCATCGAACTTGAATTCGTCGAAAAGAACGGCGAGATCATAAAAGCACATTTAGTGAATGAAAACGGGTATATTGAGGCTAAGCCTGTCACGTTAGAGCCCGGGACTTGGGAAAAAGTATTGGATCAGGGAGACGCGATCCTCGCACTTCATATACCTGCCGGAGAGCCGCTCGATTATGAAGCGTGTATGGAGTCGTACCGTCTTGCATCGGAGTTTTTCCCGCGCCATTTCAGCGACATGCCTACGCCACGCGCGATAACATGCAACAGCTGGCTCTTTTATCCCGGACTCTCCGATATACTACCAGAGAATTCTAACATTGTCCGCTTCCAGCGCACGTTCCACCGCCTTCCGTTGCCCGGTGCAAAGGCGAACCAAACTTATGAACGTGTATTCAGCCCCCACGGGCGAGCTATAACTGAAGACCAGCTCAAAAGCACGCTACAGCGTAAACTTTTCGAGCACATACGAGCTGGCAACATACCTCTCAACGGCGGAGGCTTGCTGCTTCCCGTTGCCTAACAGGTCTCAGGCAGGGGTGATTTTATTACTACTTGCACGTTTGGCGGAGACATCTTGTCCGCTTACGGAGGCGTTAAAAATCCGGAAAAGCCGAGGTGTTCACATTTTCGGTTTATTTTAATGACGCAATGGAATATAATGCATAAGTTTATTTTTAACGAAGCAGATGATACGACAATATGAGAGTTCTTTCAGGCATACAGCCCTCAGGCAAACTGCATTTAGGCAATTATTTAGGCATGATGAAGCAATGCGTCGACCTCCAGGAAAAAGGAGAATCGTATATTTTCATTGCCAACTACCACGCTCTGACCACAGTCTCGGAGGCTGAAAAGCTTCGGCAGGACACAATAGACGTGGCCCTTGACTTCCTTGCCTGCGGACTAGACCCGAAACGCACAGTCTTTTTCCGCCAAAGCGACGTCCCTGAGGTTCAGGAGCTGTCGTGGCTCCTGTCTATCGTGGCTCCCATGGGGCTTCTCGAGCGCGCCCACTCGTACAAAGACAAGATTGCACACGGCAAGGAAGCCACTGTCGGACTTTTCGCCTACCCTGTACTGATGGCGGCCGACATTCTGCTTTACCAATCAGACATCGTGCCTGTTGGCAAGGATCAAAAGCAGCATCTTGAAATAACACGAGATCTGGCTATAAAGTTCAACATTAAGTTTGGCGAGACATTCAAAATACCAGAGCCGTATATACCCGAGGCAGTGGCGGTAGTGCCAGGCACAGACGGTCAAAAAATGTCTAAATCCTATAACAACACGATAGAGATATCGGGGTCGCCCGCCGAAACGAAAAAGGCGATCATGTCGATTGTCACGGACTCCACGCCACTTGAAGAACCGAAAGATCCAGACTCTTGCACCGTCTATCAGCTTTACAAGCTCATAGCCACATCTGAGCAGTCTGATGAGATGGCATCCAAACTGAGCGCCGGCGGTTACGGTTACGGCACCGCTAAGAAGGAACTGCTTGCACTGTTTAATGAAAAGTTCGCCGGGTTCCGTGCAAAACGAGCGGAGCTCGCTGCCGACCCAGAAGGGCTCGAGAAGGTTCTTCAGGAAGGTGCAGAGCGCGCGCGGGTTGAGGCACGTAAAACGCTGAAGCTGGCACGGAAAGCCGTAGGATTGGAATAACATTGCCATGCAAGAGCAATTGCTGCCAGATGATTACAAGGTTAACCTCGAGGTGTTCGAAGGGCCTCTGGATCTATTGCTATACCTGATACGCAAGAACGAGCTGGATATCTACGACATCCCCATAGACACCATCACCGACCAGTACATAGAGTATGTGGAGTTGATGAAGATGCTGGATCTGAACATGGCCGGCGAATTCATCGTTATGGCAGCTACGCTTTCGCTGATAAAAAGCCGTATGTTGCTCCCGGTCGAGGATCAGGGGGATGAAGAAGGAATGGAGGACGAGGGTAAGGATCCGCGCTGGGATCTGGTGAAACAGCTCGTTGCCTACAAGAAATACAAAGACGCCGCCGATAACCTCCTTAAGCTAGAGGAGGAACAGCAAAACGTTTTTGGCCCCTCAGGCGCAAACCTCGTGCCAGACGAAGATCTGGAGGAGGAACGCGCGCTGGGCGAGGTTGGAATATTCGATCTCATCGATGCTTTCGAACAGGTATTAGCCCGCGCGAAGATTGAGCCTATCGGTGAAATTGAGCCGATACGCTGGACAGTTTCCGACAAGATCGACATGATCCTCGGCAAGATATCTTCATCACGCGGCGTCAAGTTCTCGACACTATTCAACCCGGAATCGCCACGCGGTGAAATAATCGTGACATTTCTAGCACTATTGGAACTGCTTAGGCTGCGTCAGGTTGTAGCTATTCAGGAGTCGCCATTCACAGAAATAGAAATCGCCGGAATAGACCCGGCGGCCAGTGCTATTCCGCGCGCGGTAATCGGAGGTACGGATCATGCAGAGCCTTTTTGAGTCCGACTCCCCCAACCCCTCTATGCAGCAGATCATCTGTTCTCTGATTCTCGGCGCGGATCACCCTATCACGGCAAAAGAAATACAGACGATTCTGGAAGCGGTTGCCGAGGATGATCGCAAAGAAACAGAAGAGGCGGCAAAAGAGGTCACTGACGACGATCTTGAGGCATTGCAGACCCAAGCTGATTCTGCTGCCGCAGAGGTTACGGATGCCGCGGTTGAGTCCGCACAAAAGCCGCGCGAGGAAGTGTCGGCAGAAACTGGTGACTCCCCGCCCCTGCCGCAAACAGAAATTATTTCTGTTTTGGCTATAAAGAAAATCGTAGAGGATCTGCAAAAAACATTCCGTCAATTCAGCATCGGCATTGAACTCATTGAAATTTCCGGTGGATACCGTTTCCAGACTTCATCCGACTGCGGCAAATGGGTTCGCAAAATGCTGAACAAAGGCAAGCCGGCGCGTCTTTCGCGTCCTTCTATAGAAACGCTTGCAATCATAGCCTACCGCCAGCCTGTCACGCGATCTGAAATCGAATCGATTCGCGGAGTCAACGCCGGACACGTGATCAAAGCACTTATGGAGATGCAGCTCGTCAGAATGATCGGTCGCAGCGACCTCCCCGGGCGCCCTTTCCTGTTCGGAACCACAGCGTCGTTCCTCGACCATTTCGGACTTAAGAGCTTAAAAGACCTCGAACCGATAAAAAAATAACCACACCGTTAAGCGCGAAGAATAATTGAAATCTAAAATGACAGAAAAGAAATTCCCGTTCGGGATCGAGACGATCAACGCAATCGAAGAGCACACTCCTACACCGTTTCACATTTATGATGAAGCGGGCATACTAGACAACGCGCGTCGACTCTCTGATGCGTTTTCATGGAACAAGGGGTTCAAAAATTATTTCGCAGTAAAAGCAACCCCTACGCCGGCTATTATCCGCCTCCTTAAGACAGTGGGCTCCGGAGTCGATTGCAGTTCCATGCCCGAGCTGATAATCGCTGAGAGATGCGGTGTCACTGGCGAGAACATAATGTTCACTTCCAACGACACGCCGGCAGAGGAGTTTAAGAAAGCGTACGAACTCGGGGCGATAATAAATTTCGACGACATAACTCACATTGATTACTGCGAGAACGCTTGTGGCGGCCTACCCCCGCTAGTATCCTGCCGCTACAACCCCGGGAAGGCAAAGGCCGGCAACGCCATTATAGGGTCGCCCGAAGAGGCGAAATACGGTTTCACCCACGAGCAGATTATCGAAGGTTACCGTCTTCTGAAAGCTAAAGGCGCGAAGCGTTTCGGAATTCATACGATGGTAGCTTCCAACGAACTCAATGCTGAATATTTTGTCGAAACAGCTAATATCCTTTTCCGGCTAGTTGCAGAGATTTCCGCAGAAGTCGGAATAAACTTTGAGTTCATAAACCTTGGAGGAGGTATCGGGATACCTTACAAGCCGGAACAAGACGCAGTTGACCTGCAGGCTGTCGGCAAGGGTGTTCAGAAAGCCTGTGCGGAAATCTTGATCGGTAATGGACACCCAGAGCCTAAGATCTTCATGGAATGCGGCAGAATGATCACCGGCCCCAGCGGGTGGCTAGTGTCTCGCGTACGCCATATCAAAAAAACATACAAGAACTACGCTGGGCTCGATGCATGCATGACAAACCTCATGCGTCCGGCGCTCTATGGAGCCTACCACCACATTTCGGTTATAGGCAAAGAGAGCGCACCGTGTGACACCACATACGACGTCACGGGATCACTCTGCGAAAACAACGACAAATTCGCAATTAACCGAATGTTGCCGGAACTGAAGCCCGGCGACATTGTCGTAATACACGATACTGGCGCCCACGGTTATGCTATGGGGTTCAACTATAACGGCAAACTTCGCTCTTCCGAATGGCTCATACGTAAAGATGGTACGCCGGAGATGATCAGGCGCGCGGAAACAATTGACGACTATTTTGCCACGCTCGAATTCGGGCAAAAGCAGATTAAAAACAAAATACTCTGAGGGTCTCAAAAATGCGTTGTCCTTACTGCGGCGGAGATGAATCGTGGCGAATGAAACAACCGCACTGGATGGTGTTCACGCCCGGACCGATGCGCAATATGCGCTGTAGCAACTGCGGTGCTGAATTCAAAAAATGGTTTTTCTTCATTCCGCTACGTGATGATTCTACGCGCAAGTTGCTCCGCGTTTGGCATGTTATTTTGCTATTCGGGAGCGGGGTTGCCGTGGGCTTCCTTATCCCTGCTGCTTTCCGTTTTTTCACTAGCCCCTGACAATGAGCTCCGACATTATAAAAAACCTTTCATCATTCAGATGTACGCAGTGCGGGGCATGCTGCCGCATATCTGGCTATGTGTTTCTAAAGGATGAAGAACTCGATAAAATCGCTAGCTTTTTCAATCTCTCAGTTGCTGAGTTCACCGCAAAGTTCTGCGAAATTTCCTCGGATCGGCACGGGCTTGTTCTGAAATGCAAAACTGATGAGTCGTGCATAATGCTCGACGCATCGAACCGCTGCATTATACACGAAGTAAAGCCTGAACAGTGCAGCGGATTTCCTCACTCATGGCGCAATCCTGACTCCGACGCCGTCTGCCCCGCAATGCGGCGTTGTTCACAAACGAGAGTTAACAATCAACCGCAGTCACAAAACAACGCAGTATAAGTCCAAACTTATATCAGCTCTGCTGCCGTGCATCTTATTCACTGCAATGGCGCAAGGGGCTGAATTGGTTTTTACATATGATTTCGAGTCACCTGAAATCATAAACCGAGACGAATCATGCCGTGTTTATGTTCCAGAGTGTGATCAAATGTCGAGCCCCGGCAAGCCCATCTTGCCATTCCTCACGGCTCGCATTCTGCTCCCTTATGGCTCAAAACTTGAATCTGTAGACGCTGAAATTCAAGGCGTCGGGCAGACTTTCACGCTATCTCGCCCCGTCGAATACGGACAAGTCCCGATTCCTATTGGCATGAACGATACGACACACCATCTGGCCAAGTCCGACGACACAATATACAACGCTGATGCCCCCTACCCATCTGGTCATGTGCAGTTTCTCTCCATCCAAAGGTTGCATGGCAGAGACATCGCGCTTGTCAGAGTTTTTCCCGTGCTGTACAACCCCGCTCAGTCCAGGCTTTTGTTCCATTCGCAGATAACTGTTGTTATAACGGTAAGACAGCCAGCTCAAGGCATAACTACGCTGGCAACTGCAAGCGTGCCGAAGGAACGCCTTCAAAGGGTCATGGATTTCGTAGACAACCCCGAGCCACTGCCAACTGCACAATTCGCCACAATGGATGTGACCTCCGACAGTATAGATTACCTGATTGTGACTGCTGCCGCTATGACCAACTCCTTCCGGCCACTTGCGGAGCACAAAACAGCTCTTGGCCTTTCAGTCAAGATCTCCGCAGTCGAAGACATACTGGCAGCGTGGCAGGGTGCGGACTCTGCCACGTCCCTGAGACATTACATCGCGAATGCATACACTAACTGGAACACGTCATACGTGCTGCTTGGTGGCGACGCCGACGTCGTGCCTTATCGCAACGCCTTTGCCAGTGTTAATTTCATAACCGGGAGCATACCCTGCGACCTGTATTTCGCCTGTCTGGACGGTTCCTGGAATTCGGATGGCGACGACCTTTGGGGTGAGCCAACAGATGGCGAAGACGGCGGAGACGTGGATTTGCTGGCAGAGCTTTATGTCGGCCGCACACCTGTATCCACGCCAGAGGAAGCGGATCGCTTCGTCGAAAAATCAATTAGATACGAACTCGACGCCCACGCAAACGCCGAACACGCGCTCCTCGCTGGCGAATACATGGGAAACTTTATCCAAGGCGGCGCAATGCTTGACGGGCTTCTGCCTTCACTCTCAAAATATGAAGTGACGCGGCTCGAAGACCGTCCTGCTAATTCCAACATCTGGACGGGTGCCGACGCACTGGCCGCGTTGAACCGGTCACCCAACATAGCCGCTCATTCCGGTCATACGAGCGCACTGCAGGCCATGCGGATTCCAAACGCAGATCTAGCCGGTCTGACAAACTCATCGCCGTTTATAATCGCAAGCATTGGTTGTAACGCGGGAGACTTTGCGTATTCTGGTGCCGACTCTTTCGTAGAGGTAATCACCGCCGGCCTCTCAACTGGCGCTGCTGCCGCAATCATGAACACGGACCTTGGTTGGTACGGGAACGCTGTTGGTGCCGAAAACATGTACAGCGCAGAGTTCCTTTCACGCTTCTTCAAACGCCTGCTGCTTGCTGATGAAAGGCACCTAGGCGTGGCGCACACGCATTCGCGCGAAGAAATGATAGGCAGTGTGGAGGACAAAGGCGACACCGTTTACCGCTGGTGCTACTACACCGCCACAATGTTTGGAGATCCACACATTCTGTTGCAACATGATCCCCTTTCTCTTGCGCCTGAAACCGGCATATCAGCATCTTGCTATGCTGGCGGTCCATTCGCCCCACCCTCTCAGGAATACTCCATATCAAACACAGGCACAGGCCTGCTCGCATGGGCGGCATCTGTCTCGGACAGCTGGCTTGACGTTGCGCCCGCATCTGGCACAATCCAGCCGGGCGGTACAACTTCATTCGCCGCCAGCTTTTCTGCTGCGGCATTCGATCTGCCACCAGGAAAGTATCTGGGATCAATTGCCGTTTCCAACACGCTCACTGATTACGACATCACCATTCCAGTTTCACTTTCACTAAACGGAAATATCTCGTTTAAAACTCCCACATTTAAGGTGATTGAAAACGTCGGCGCTAGTGCGATTCTGACAATAAGCCGGAGGTGGCATACAAACTTTTGGGCAAGCGTTGATATCGCAACTACAGACATGACTGCAACCTCTGGCACAGACTACACTGCCACATCTGCAACCATAGAATTTCTTCCGGGAGAGACGGAAAAACAGATTGTCATACCTATATTTGACGACATCGAACAAGAGAGCGACGAAACTTTCGCGGTTTCCCTCCACAACGCCACTGGTCAGTACGCATTCCTCGCGCCGCCTTCCAACGCTGTCGTTACAATAATCTGCAACGATGTGCTCACCCACTTTTCAATAACAGCACCTGAAACAGAACAGCGTGTTGGTGAACCATTTGTCGTTGCGGTGACAGCAATGACGGCGACGGGAGACCCTTACACAAATTTCTTCGGCGTATGCAATCTACACGCAACAACAGGTGATCCAATAGTTTCCGAAATAACGAACGCCACCGCGCGTTTGGATTATCCGCTGCGCACGTACAGCACCCGCTCGCGGACACAGTCGATCTACACTAAAGAACAAGTGGGCGGTCCTGGCCTTATAATGGCGCTACCGATTAAACTGGGAGGCTACCACGGGATCCCGCTTTCCAACTGGACAGTGAGACTTAAACACACGCCATTACCCCACTATGGGGAAACAGCGCGGTGGGAAGCGGATGGCTGGACAACCGTACTGCGTACAAACACTACATTTCAAAGCACAATGTGGCAGAGTCAAGACCTTGCCACGCCATTCTCATACGATGGAATCAGCCATCTTATGGTCGACTTCAGCTTCAACAACACCACAAACCACGACGTCTCAGGATCAACCATGTGGGCTACAACATCAACGAACCGCAGCCTTGTTTTTGCAACGAACAGCAGCGCATACGGCGATCCGCTTACGTGGGGCGAAACAATGCAAACAGGCTATCTTGTGAATGGAGTTCCTGCGCTACAGTTCATACGCGTGGAGGAAATACCAATTTATCCGTCGACGACCGAAGCTTTCACAGACGGTGAATGGTCGGGAGAAACATCTGTGTTGGCCGTATCTTCAAACGTGTGCCTTCGAATAGATGACGGAGCCGGGCATTCCGGATTGAGTGAACAGTTCGAAGTGTCTTGGCGCAGTTTGTCAGAATATATGGCACTTTACGGACTTCCAACGGACGGTTCTCTGGACAACGCGGACACCGATGGCGACACTTTTTCAAACTTAGAAGAATGGGTCGCGGGCACTGATCCCACCGACAATTCATCGCACCTAAAGTTCGAGGCAATTAATGTCTCCACCGCTGGCGTTGCGCGGCTCCGTTGGAGCAGTGTTCCGGGCAAACTGTACCAAGTCGAAAGCTCAGACGATCTTGTTGGCGTCGAAACCTTCGAAGTATGGGCCACTAATATACTAGGGCGCGGGCAGAGCACCGAAATAATCGACACTCGTCCCGCGCCATTAAAATCACGTTTTCACCGCATCCGCGTAGGGCAGTGAAAACGGGGTAAGAAGAGTTCCTACTTGTCGTCGAGAGCCGCGCAACCAGGAAGTTCTTTGCCTTCAAGGAATTCGAGAGAAGCGCCGCCACCTGTTGAGATGTGGCTCATTTCATCGTCGAGCCCTGACTTCTTAACTGCACTGACGGAATCTCCGCCGCCGATGATCGACACACCTCCGTTGCCTTTTATCTTGGCGACGGCCTCGCAAACACCGAACGTCCCTTTTGCGAAAGCCGGCATCTCGAAACATCCCATTGGGCCGTTCCACACGACAGTCTTGGCGTGAGTGATGGCCTCTGCGTATTTCTTGGTCGTCTCAGGACCAATATCAAGAGCCATCCAGCCAGAAGGGATATCGTTGCCGACGATCTTGGTGTTGGCGGCGGCGTCGAACTTGTCAGCGGCGACGTTGTCGACCGGAAGCAGGAACTTGACTCCGCGCTCTTTAGCCTTGGCGATCATTTCCTTTGCATAATCAAGCTGCTCGAGCTCACAAAGCGAGTTTCCGACGTCATGCCCCTGCGCCTTCAAGAAAGTGTACGCCATGCCACCGCCGATGATCAGGGTGTCGACTTTAGCGAGCAGGTTTTTGACAACAGCTAGTTTGTCCGACACCTTGGCTCCGCCCAAGATCGCAACAAACGGGCGTTTCGGGTTCTCAACTGCGTTGCCTAGATATTCTAGTTCCTTTTCCATGAGGAATCCCGCGACACAAGCGCCGCCCTTTGCCTTCATGTATTTACAAATTGAGGCAGTGGACGCATGGTCGCGATGTGCTGTACCGAAAGCGTCATTTACGTAAATGTCACCATAGGAGGCAAGCTTCTCAGCCATCGACTGCTTGGCGGCTTTAAGCTCTGCCTTGATTTTTGCGTACTCCTCATCGCTCTGGCCTTCCTTCTGCTTGACCTTGCCCTCTTCAGCCAGATAAAAGCGGGTGTTTTCGAGCATCAGCACCTCTCCGGCACCTAGGGCTTCAGCTTTGGCTTTGGCGTCGAGTGCATCAGGAGCGAATTCGACGGGTTGGGCGAGGCAGTTCGCGAGGCGCTCTGCGACGGGACGGAGAGAATACGCCATGTCCGGCTTGCCGTCAGGACGACCAAGGTGTGACATGAGAACGAGGCTCCCGCCATGTTCCAGAATATACTTGATGGATGGGAGCGCACCCTGAATGCGCGTGTCGTCGGTGATGACTCCGTCCTTTATAGGAACGTTGAAATCTACGCGCATGACAACGCGGCGTCCCTTGAAATCAACATCACGAATTGTTTTTTTATTCATGTCACAACCTTATTTTAAACAGTGATTTTGTTAATTTTTAAAAATAAAAAAGCCAGAAGGCGGAACCCCGCCGCGCGGGGTGCGCCTTCAAGCTTATAGAGAGGTTTTATTTCGCGATGACCTTTATCATCTCGAGAACCTTGTTGGAATATCCCCACTCGTTGTCGTACCAGCTTATTACCTTGACGAATGTATCATCAAGGGCAATGCCGGCCTTCTCGTCAAAGATCGAGGCGAGTGGGCAGCCGCGGAAGTCTGTTGAAACCACAGCCTCGTTGGTATAGCCGAGGACGCCCTTCAGTTCGCCTTCTGAGGCCTTCTTCATGGCGGCGCAGATCTCCTCGTACTTGGCGGGCTTGTTTAGCTCGACGGTCAGGTCGACGACTGACACGTCAGAAGTCGGGACGCGCATCGACATGCCGGTGAGCTTGCCGTTGAGCTGGGGCAGAACCTTGCCTACAGCCTTGGCGGCGCCGGTCGAGGACGGGATTATGTTTTCGAGTATGCCGCGGCCGCCGCGCCAATCCTTGGCGGAAGGACCGTCAACCGTCTTCTGCGTTGCCGTGGTGGCGTGTACAGTCGTCATTAGACCGCGCTTGATACCGAATGCATCGTCGAGAACTTTTGCGATAGGTGCCAGGCAGTTTGTGGTGCAGGAGGCGTTTGAGATTATGTCCTGACCGGCGTAAGTCTTGTCGTTAACGCCGTAAACGAACATCGGGGTCTTGTCCTTCGAAGGGGCGGACATGACGACCTTCTTCGCGCCAGCTTTGATGTGGGAGCGGGCACCAGCCTTGACTTTGCCGGTCTTGGCATCGGTCTCGTCTTCTGCCGTAAGGAATAGTCCGGTGGACTCTACGACGACTTCTGCGCCGACTTCATTCCACTTGAGGTTTGCAGGCTCGCGCTCTGATGTCAGGCGAATTTTTTTACCGCAGACGATCATCGTGTTGCCTTCTACCTTAACGTCATGTTCGAAACGGCCATGTACCGAGTCGTACTTTAGCATGTACGCGAGATATTCGGGGTCGAGGAGGTCGTTGATGCCGACGATTTCGATCTCATCGGAAAAATTCTCTACTGCAGCTCTGAATACCATGCGGCCGATACGGCCGAATCCATTTATTCCTACTTTGATTGCCATTGCTTTGTTCTCCAGCTAGTTGTTTCTGTTGTTTTGTGAAAATCCGGTGCCTCGCGGGCTGTTTAGCCCTCCCGCTTCCTGATGCTGCGCGAGCAAGCCACAAACATCCGAAAACAGGCTTCACAGTGTAAATCTTTCGTATTTGACAGTCAAGGTGAAAAATTTTTATCAAGCGTCTGCGCGGTATGTTTGACAAATCGCATCGCGTATGACAAACTTGCGCGGTACATTTTTAAAGTGGAGTTTTATCATGACGACTCATGAACGGTTTCACTCAATAACGGTTTCACTCAATAATGAGTTTCAAACAATTTGACCGTCTGCCCGTGCTTGAATGGGCATCATGGTGGGATAAGACTATCGAACGATGGCGTGGAGAAGGACTACCACCGGGCTTGACGGATCGATATGAAATTCTTAGTCATTTCGGCCTTGATATCTACAGGCAAGATTGGTTTGGGGTGTGTGATGCGGAGTGTCCTAAACCTATTTCACACGGCTCTGGGATAATCGCTGACGCAAAAGGCTATGAAAACATTCTTCAACACTTGTTTCCGGAGCATCCCGTTAACCCTGAAATATGGACAAGATGGGCTGCAGAGCAAGACAACGGCGATTCCGTCCTCTGGTTCTCAGTTGACGGATTTTTCTGGTTCGCTCGAAGGCTGCTAGGGATTGAGCGCCATTTATACGCATTCTACGACCAGCCGGAGCTGATTCACAGAATTAACTCCGACTTGGCAGATTGGATCCTGCTTGTCATTGAGCAGGTGTGTGCGATTTGCACACCTGATTTCATGACCTTCGGGGAAGATATGAGCTACAACAAGGGCTCTATGGTATCCAAGGAATGTTTTGAAGAGTTTTTGCGTCCGTACTACGACCGCGTTGTACCAGTCTTAAAGAGCCACGGGATTATACCGATAGTCGACACCGACGGCGATCCCCGGGAACTGGCCGGATGGCTGGAGGCGGCGGGCATCGAAGGCATACTGCCGCTTGAACGTCAGGCAGGCGTCGACATAAAGTCGCTCCGGCAATCGCACCCGAAAATGAAATTCATAGGTCACTTTGATAAAATGACAATGAACAAGGGAGAGTCAGCGATGCGTCAGGAATTCGAAAGGCTCCTTCCTATAGCTGCCAAAGGAGGGGTTCTGATTAGCTGCGACCACCAAACCCCGCCGGGCGTGTCATACAAGCAATATCTAACATATCTCAGCCTGTTCCGCGAGTATGCCGAACTCGCGGGACGCCTTTCCAAACAACAGATACAACCCGTTTTAAACTAGCGAAGACGGTACAGAATGGCGCCTGAGCAACCATCCAAGCCCACCATAAGTACACACTCATGTGTTTGTGACACCACGCTCTATTGAATTGACGCTCGGAATATGCTAATGTCCCAATTAATGAGAGAAAATAATAGAACAAATGATTAACACCCTTAAAGCACGGTTAAAACAGGGATACCGAACTGGCAAGTTTCCCAAGGAGTCTCCCAAACTCCCGGATCGGCTTCAGGGACGCCCAGTGATTTCACGAGAAGCCACTGAGGCGGATGCTGTGGCAGTGTCGGCACTCTGCCCCACCAAGGCGATACTAACCATTGATTCAAAGCCCGCCATAGATCTTGGCAAATGCATTTTCTGCGGCAAATGCGCTGAGGCATGCCCGCGCATAACGTTCTCAACAGAACACAGAATGTCAGCATTCAGCCGGGATGCACTCATTGTGAAGGCTGGTGAATCCAACCCGCCTGTTGAGCATACACCGGCGGAAGTTCGCAAACTGCTCGGCAACTCGCTTAAGATACGTCAGGTATCCGCCGGTGGATGCGCAGCGTGCGAACTCGACTTCAACGTTCTGAATACGCTTGCATGGGACATGGGGCGCTTCGGGATCAAAGTTGTGGCATCCCCTCGTCATGCCGACGTTGTTCTTGTCACCGGCCCGGTTACTGACAACATGAGGCTCGGGCTTGAAAAAACCTTCAACGCGGTCTCGAAACCTTCTTGGATCGTGGCGTGTGGCGGATGTGCAATCTCTGGCGGTATTTATCAGGACAGTCCCGTCGCAAACAAAGGCGCATCATGCGTCGCGGAACCGGTTATGTACATTCCGGGCTGTCCGCCTCACCCCACTACCATTCTTGATGCGCTGCTGCGCCTGATGGGTCGTGAATTTTAAGGAACGATAAAAGTGAATATAATTCCTATTCTGTTTTTGTGCCTTGGCGCAATAATATCGTCCGTGTTAAAGCCCAAACACGCTCAATCGGTAGGTTGCATTACCGCCTGCGTCGGGTGCATTGCCATGCCTTTATTCCACATTGCTTTACCGCAAAATACGGCAGGTACATTTTACCCCTTGGATTTGGAACTTTTTTTTATGTTGCCAGTTGCGGTGTACGGCATTGCCGCATCTGTGAATTCCATCGGATATCTGAAAGGTCACGGCGATGACCGGGCAAGCTTTTACTGGTGCTTTTTCAATCTTATGCTCGCGGCGATATTCGCTGTATTAACGGTTGAATCGCCCGTGCTCTTTATTCTCGCTTGGGAGGCAATGGGCATTGCCAGCACAGCACTCGTCGCGTTCAACTACAAAGCACACACTTCGAGGCGTGCAACCTGGATCTACCTAGTCGCCTGCCATGCCGGAGCAGCGTTTCTGATGTTGATGTTCGCCGCTAGAGCTGCCGCAGCGCCTTCGGCTGTTGCGATATTCGTGTTCGCCATTCTCGGGTTCGGGCTAAAATCAGGCTTTGTCGGCCTCCATGTTTGGCTTCCCGAAGCTTATCCGGCAGCACCTGCACCAGTGTCGGCTATTATGTCAGGTGCAATGATCAACCTGGGCTTTTTCGGCATCTTCAAGTTCGGACTCTGTTCAATCACCCCACAAATTGTTGGTTGGACATTTCTGGTTCTTGGCATATCAGGGGCGTTGCTAGGCATCCTGTTCTCACTACCACAAAAGGATTTAAAAAGACTCATCGCTTTCTCGAGTATAGAAAACATGGGCATCTTAGCCATTGGGGTTGGGCTTGGTTTTCTCGGAATCGCCTATAGACTGCCTGCTGTCTCTGTCTGCGGCTTCACCGGTGCGGCACTGCATTTAATCAACCACTCTCTTCTCAAGGGATGTCTTTTCTTTTGCGCTGGGGCTGTGCACAAGGCTACAGGCACTCTCAATATGGACTTAATGGGCGGACTCATGAAACGCATGCCAATAACAGGCACTCTATTCACCCTGAACGCTGTCGCAATAAGCGGCATCCCGCCACTTAACGGCTTTATTGGTGAATTCTTCATATACGCGGCGGCATTTTTCGGAGTTATGAGCGGTGACGGCTCGTTGGTTGCTGGATGCATCGGCGCTGCAATTTCGCTGGCGGTCGTAGGCGGTCTTGCTGTGGCTACGTTCAGCAAGGCCATCGGAGCAACTTTCCTCGGCGAACCACGTTCCGAATCTGCCGTCTGCGCAATGGAGGCACCCAGGTCAATGACGCTCCCGGCGGTGTTCCTTTTCGCTCTTAGTCTGTGCTCGGCATTTCTCTCTCCGCTTATAATGCACAACATATTCACCAAACTCGAAATGTACTCCTTCGCCGGTGCGTTCTTGAATCTCTTCATAGCGTTTGCTGCAATGCTCATAATCGGCGCGATGGTGTTGCTTGTCCGCTTCCGGTTGCTTCCGCGGTCTACGGAGAACATACCAGGACCAACTTGGGACTGCGGTTATGCCAAGCCTACAGCACGTATGGCCTACACCGGCACGTCGTTCACACAGCCTCTGACTTATTTGTTCTCGCCACTGCTGCGTCCGATCGGGCGACTTTCTAAACCCTCAGGCTTTTTCCCTGAAAGTGCTTCCGCCGACTTGGAGGCGCCCGATGGAGGTGTCCGTTTCCTCTGGGGGCCGGTTTTCCGCCGCTTCTCTGATTTTGCAAGGCGCATACATCCAGCGCAATCCGGCCATCTTCACGCGTACATATTGGCAATGGTGTTGGCCATTGCCAGTATGGTCGTCTGGGGGATGGTGGTAAACGACAGACAACGACCGCCAACGCATACTCACGACGGTCATGCGTGCGCAGAACTGCACGAGACGAGGAATTAACGCCATGTGGTACTTATGCTTTATACTCTCACTCGTGCTCGCCCCGTTGCTGCCGGGCATAATCAATAAAACGAAAGCGTTCTTTGCGGGACGCCGTGGTCCGCGAATTCTGCAGCTTTACTATGATATAGCCAAGCTACTTAGAAAAGGCACTGTTAGGAGCACAACCTCCACATGGATCCTAGCTATGGCGCCAAGCCTCTCCTTAGCAGCAACACTGACAGCAGCACTGTTCATGCCGTTTGGGGTCACAACATCGCCCCTCTCTTTCGAAGGGGATATCGTGGTGTTTTTCTATATTCTTGCCGCAGGACGCATGGCAATCGTTTTGGGAGGCCTTGATACAGGTTCCGCTTTCGAGGGCATGGGAGCCTCTCGCGAAGTTATGTTCTCGGCTCTGTGCGAAACGGTCTCTTTTGCTGTCATCGCCTTCCTCGCCATGCTCACTGGTCGCCTTTCTCTCTCCGGGGCTCTGAACGGCTTCGACTGGACAGCGTGGTCGCAGACCGGCACCTCAATGGCACTCATTGTGGCGGCTTTTTTTGTGGCTTTGCTCTCCGAGAACAGTCGTGTGCCGGTCGACGACCCGGAAACGCACCTTGAGCTTACCATGGTGCACGAGGCCATGGTTCTTGACTATTCCGGGCCCGACTTCGCTCTTATTGAATATGCAGCAGCACTTAAACTTTGGCTCATGGCATCGTTCATTGTCCTGGTAATTCTCCCATTCAGCCCTTCCCCATCCATTGTGCCGACCCTCCTTTACTTTGGGGGCGTCTTTATAATATCAATCATCATCGGAGTGGTGGAATCTGTTATAGCTCGCTTCCGTTTCCTGAAGGTGCCACAAGTTTTCGCCGGCGCACTTGCTTTGGCGCTTGTGGCGATAATGATTTTCTCCTTCTTTAAGATTTAAACAATGACTGAACTAACTGAAATACTTTTGGCGCTGATACTGTTGACCAATATAGTGATGGCTGGATCAAGCCGTCTGATGCGTTGTATAAAGGTGATTGCTCTGCAGGGGGTTCTAATCGGGCTTTTGCCGCTCGCGGTGGCCGACTGGTCGTCTGGGACACCTCACTGGAACGTTATATTCGCGTCTGCGATGAACCTCGCCGTTAAGTGCGTTGCACTGCCACATTTGCTTTCATACGTTGTGCACAAAGTAGAAGTCAAACGCGAAATAGAGCCTTTCGTGGGGTATTCCGGATCGGTCGCAATTATTTTTGTGGCGACTGCGCTGTCATTCCTAATGGCATCGCACTTCAACCTAACGGAGGGCATTGTTTCGAACCTCGCCGCCCCAACGGCGTTCACAACGATCTGCGCCGGTCTCTTCATGATTATCGCCCGCCGCAAGGCTATCACGCAGGTTATAGGGTTCCTCATGTTTGAAAACGGGATTGCCGTATTTGGCAACGGAATCATGCTGGAATACGGACTGTTCGTAGAACTCGGCATACTCCTCGACGTTTTCGTGCTCATCTTCATCATGGGGATTGCGATCTTCCACATAAACCGCGAATTTTCACACATAAACGCCGATGAGCTGAACCTCCTGGGCGACAAACCTGGTGAGGAACACTAACATGCTTCTCTATTTACTCACCGCCCTGCCCTTTGTCTTCGCCTTCTTGATTGTCTTGTGCGTAGAGCGCCAACGTCTCGCGCGGACATTGCTCGTGTTATGCGGAGTTTCGCACTCGGCACTGACGTTCTACTTGCTTGCCGCCACAAAATTCAGTCTGCCAGGGGGCGGTGATTTAGCTTCACGCTACTTGGCATACGTGCCTGGAGACGCAATCCAGACCACCGTTCTCGCCATAACGTCATTGCTGTTCCTGTTCGTATCGATACATTCGATTGTGTGGATTCCCGTGGAACGAGAACTGGAACCGCATGGCGACGCCTCGTCATTCATACGCGAGAACATTTTTCTGGCGTTCATGTCCACCTTTCTCGGATCCATGACGGTTGTTACTCTGGCGTGCAACTTCGGACTGCTGTGGGTTGCGATCGAAGCGACCACTCTACTCAGCGCTCCGCTCATAATATTTCATCGGAACGCCGGCTCTGTCGAAGCGATGTGGAAGTACATGCTTATTTGCTCGGTCGGCATAGGCTTCGCCCTGTTCGGGACAATGCTGATGGCTCACTCCGCGCAACTCTCAGGCGGATCCTCCACTGGCCTTGATTTTTCCGCGCTTCAAACTGTGCGCGAATCTTTCAACCCAGTCTGGTTCAAAGCTGCGTTCATTATCGCGATAGCAGGTTACGGAACGAAGATGGGCATCGCCCCGTTCCACACATGGCTTCCAGATGCGCATAGCGAAGCCCCTGCCACAGTCTCTGCCCTTCTCTCCGGCTCCCTGCTGAACTGCTCGTTTCTTGCCATTACCCGCTTTCGAGCCATAGCTCCTTCATCTCTGGCCAAGTTCTGTGACAGCCTGATGATAGTTCTGGGGGTATTCTCCGTCGCTGTTGCCGCTATCTTCATAGTGCGCCAGCGCGACCTCAAACGGATGCTCGCATACTCGAGCGTAGAGCATATGGGGCTGGTGCTTATTTTCTATGCAATTGGCTCGAAACTCCTCCCTATGCATATCGCCTTTCACTCGCTCATAAAGACAGCACTGTTCCTAGTAGCCGGCAACATTCTGCTGGCATACGGCACACGTTCAGTGAAATCCATACATGGCATGTTCTCGAAAATGCCAGTGACCGCCGCGCTATGGACTATCGGCATCTTGCTAATCTGCGGCACCCCTCCATCTCCGCTTTTCATGACAGAATTCTCCCTTATTTTCGAGGGGGGATTGGTGCTCGGTGGAATTATACTGTTTCTTCTGTTCATTGTTTTCTGCGGCATGTCGCATATTGTGATTTCTATGACTATGGGCAGTGCCGAAGACTCTGCCGAACAGCCATGTGAGATCCCGCGTGCGCTCTACGCCGTGCCACTTGGAATCATCGCCGCGGTCACCGCTATCGGAATTGCGGCATCCCTTACAATCACGCTGCCGGTGTAGTCTAGACGCCATGATCAATCTCTGTAATTTCACACTCATCAAGAAAGGCGAGCAAACGGACATCGCCACAATCCCTGTTCTGACACCGGAGCTCCTTCGGACTTGCATAGAAGAGCTGATGGCCTCTGAGTCCGTTCGCATACTTGCTTTTTTTGCGATGCCGTTCGACTCTGTGCGCAACAGCTCACTGCCCTACCGCCTGTTCGCTATTTTGCTGGATGCCTCTTCGCATTCACTCCTTGCCGCCTCCGCCCCAGTTGCATACGAATACGATTCGTTCACGCCCACGATTCCCGCTCTCCATCTCTTTGAACGAGAAATTGCCGAACAATACGGAATAATCCCCAAGGGGCATCCGTGGCTGAAACCTGTCCGATTCCATAAACCAGCAGCCCCATCGCGGGATGCCTGGGGGCGCCCCGCCGACGCTACTATCGAGCCGGCTGTGACGAAAAACTTCGAACTTGACGGATCAGCTGTTCATGAAGTAGCGGTGGGGCCGGTTCACGCCGGAGTCATAGAACCCGGCCACTTCCGGTTCCAATGTCTGGGAGAGGAAGTCCATCACCTCGAAATCTCTCTAGGCTATCAACACCGAGGAATAGAACGCATGTTCGAAGGTGGTCCAGACCAGCTCTCTATCCACTTTGCAGAAACCGCCGCAGGCGACACAACAGCCGCCTCGGCATCCAATTACGCCGCAATAGTTGAGGCGCTTTCGTCGTCCCATCCCTCGAGCGACTCGCTGCTTATGCGCCGGATTATGTTAGAGCTTGAACGCATGGCCAACCACGTAGGAGACCTTGGTGCGCTTGCCGGCGATGTCGCCTACCTTCCCACCGCCTCCTACTGCGGGCGTCTCCGTGGCGAATACCTCAACATGACGGCGGAAATAGCAGGCAACAGATTCGGCCGCAACGTGATAGTTCCCGGGGGTATGAAAACAGGACTCTCGTCCGAGAAAGCCGTTAAAATACGCAATTGGCTGATGCGCTCGAAGCGTGATCTCGACATAGCTCTGGACATTATGCTAGACGAGGCCACCGTACTAGATCGCTTTGAACGCACCGGAACGGTGTCTGCTGAAGACGCTCGTGCAATAGGTGCTGTGGGCGTCGCGGCGCGTGCTTCAGGCCTTGCAATCGACTCCCGCCTCGATCTGGCGACACCGAACGAGAAGTCGGAGCATCATCAATTCCCGTTCTCATTCCCGACACTTCCACCTGTTGAAGGGGACGTCCTGTCACGCATAAAAATCCGCCGATTCGAAATAGATGCCTCACATGCATGGCTTTGCGAAGTATTGCAAGCGGTATCATCAAAACCCCTTACAAACGTTACACCAGCCCCAACCAAGCCATTGGCTCCAGAGAGCATTGCAGTATCCGTCGAGGAGGCTTGGCGCGGAGAACTAGTCCACATAGCAGTAACGGATGCAACCGGCCGTTTCAGCCGCTACAAAATAGTCGATCCGTCATTCCGCAACTGGTTTGCATTGGCGCTGGCTCTGCGAGGGGAGCAAATTTCTGACTTTCCCATTTGCAACAAGAGTTTCAACCTTTCATACTGCGGGCACGACCTGTAGTATGGCAACAAATAATGAAGCTGTAATTTGGAATTGCCGTCAATGGGTGTTTCATGATACATTCACGACTTGATTTCCACACGTTAAAGCAACCTACGAATGAATATTGAAACAGACGCTGTATCACAGAGCAGAATAAAAATAATTTGCACCGTTACGAAGGACGAAGCCGTCGCCGAAGAGGAGGCAGTGGTCAAATCTTACATGAATTCCGGCAACATCCCTGGTTTTCGCAAAGGAAAAGCGCCACGCGATGCGATAATTCGCAAGTACGGCGCCGACATTGCGCAAGATTCCATGAACCGAGTTGTATCCAAGTATTACTCGAAGGCGGTGAAAGACAAGGAACTCAAGGTCTATGAGCTAATCGACATCAGCGATGTCCGCAAAACTGAAGAAGGCGGGACGGAGTTTGTCGCCACGGTAGATCTCTTGCCGGAATTCGCTTTGCCAAAGTACGAGGGAATACCTGTTGACAACGCGGATACCGCCGTCACGGATGAACAGGTAGAAGCCGAAATGGAGTCGATGCGCCGGAATATGGCGCAATTCAAAGATTTCGACGAGAATACGGTGGCTGCACAGGACGACATGGTCTGCATCTCGTACACCGCAACAGTCGATGGCAAGCCCCTGTCAGAAGTGGTTGCAGATAGCGCCGCTTTCGCAGACAAGGAGAACTCCTGGTGCACTGTAGGAAGTAAATACTACGCCGTTCCCGGAATAACGGACGAACTCGTAGGCAAAAAGCTCGGGGATCAATTAACCGTTACAGTTCAGTATCCAGATGATTTCCACAAAGAAAGTCTTCGTGGCATCGTTGCCGAGTACAAAATCACTGTTGGCGAAGGCCGCCATCTCGCCGTGCCTGAAATTGACGAGACTTTCCTGCAACGGCTGGAACTTAAGAGCGTAGATGAACTCAAGGGGCGTTTGCGTCTTTTCCTTGAAAGCAAGGCTCTTCATAGCGATAGGAGTCGTCGGATTAACCAGATTTCAGACTATTTGTTGAAGTCTACTCAATTCGAGATTCCACAGAGGGAGCTCGAGCGCAGAACCGAAGAAGCCTTAGGCGACATCATACAGTACAACTTGCGTCGCGGGATTCCGAAAGAAGAACTTGAGAAAGGCCGAGAAGAGGCAATGAAATCTGCTCGCGAGCAAGCGGATTCAAGTATGAGAAGCGGGTTCATATTGGATAAGATCGCCCAAGAACTTGACATTAAGTTGTCCACCGAAGAATTCAGTGACTTTGTGACTCGGATTTTCGAAGCTGAGCGTCTTAGTGAAGCGAAAGCCAAAGAAGTGTTGAATAACGAGTCGCGGATCAGAACCCTCCGCGCATACGCCATAAGGGAAAAAACGCTAGGCGCCCTGCTTGAGAAGGCAACACCGACACAAACCCTTAACCCGTAGAGAGAGACCGTAGCGCCGAACGACTCAGAGTCGGCAAATACTGAAGGATAAAACAATGAACTCACAGTACGTACCATTTGTAATAGAGCAAACCGGACGCGGCGAACGCTCATACGACATCTATTCGCGTCTTCTTAAAGACCGTATCGTGTTCATCGGCGGCCCTATCCACGATGCTATATCTACTGTGGTTATCGCCCAACTGCTGTTTCTGCAGTCGGAAAACGCCGAGAAAGACATATCCGTTTACATAAATTCACCTGGAGGCGTTGTCACGGCAGGTCTTGCAATATATGACACCATGCAGTATATCAAGTGCGACTGCGCCACCTATTGCATAGGTCAAGCAGCGTCCATGGGGGCAGTGCTGCTTGCGGCTGGCACTAAAGGCAAACGCTTTGCTCTCCCAAGCTCCCGCATAATGATTCACCAGCCAAGCGGAGGAGCGGAGGGGCAAGCGGCGGACATTCGTATACAGGCAGACGAGATTATCCGCAACCGCGCATATCTGAATAAAATTCTCCACGAGACGACAGGCAAGCCTATGAACGTGATAGAGCGCGATACCGACCGCGACTTTTTCATGTCCGCAAATGAGGCGAAGGATTACGGCATTATAGACGAAGTCCTCGTGCCCAGACCCATGACACCGAAGCCGGCAAAAGGCAACTGAGTAGATGGCAACTAGAAAAACAGGAAGCAAAGGGAACCGAAGCCAGAAATGCACGTTCTGCGGCGTACCCTCAGAACTTGAACCCAATCTGATTGCGTT
>CAYOPG010000017.1:0-4857 GCA_964405775.1 uncultured Lentisphaerales bacterium | reverse complement strand
ACGTGTCGCTTGACGACTTCCAAGACGTGGAAATCGAAAAAAGCAACATACTTCTGCTTGGTCCAACAGGTTCCGGGAAAACGTTGATCGCCCGGACTCTCGCCAAGATGCTCGACGTGCCTTTCTCTATATCCGATGCAACAACATTAACCGAAGCCGGATATGTTGGAGAAGACGTTGAAAACATCCTTCTCAATCTCTTGCAGGCCGCCGATATGGACGTTGAAAAGGCGCAGACCGGCATCGTGTTTATTGACGAAATTGACAAGATCGGCCGCCGTACGGACAACGTTTCGATCACGCGCGACGTCTCCGGTGAGGGTGTACAGCAGGCGCTTCTCAAAATCCTTGAGGGAACAGTCGCACATGTACCTCCCGCAGGCGGAAGAAAGCACCCGGAGCAGCGTTATCTCGAGATAGACACCACCAACATTCTCTTCATCTGCGGCGGAGCATTCGTCGGCCTCGACGCAATCATGAACAGGCGCGCAGCCAATAAGCATTTCGGCTTTACAGGAGAGGGGCAGTCGGTTGAAAAAGAAAACAGGAGGGCTCTCCACCCCGAGCCGGAAGATCTGATCCAATACGGGATGATACCGGAGTTCGTTGGGCGTCTTCCTGTGGTTTCGGTTCTGTCTCCGCTGACAGAGAGCGACCTGATCCATATACTGACGCAACCACGCAATTGCTTAGCAAGCCAGTACCGCAAGCTCTTCGCCATGGAGAACATCGATCTCAAGTTCGAGGACGATGCCATCCGCGCCATGGCCGTGGAAGCTCTCAAGCGCAAGACTGGAGCCCGCGGCCTGCGCGCGATCATGGAAGAACTTATGACCGACGTGATGTACGAAGTCGCTTCTGCGAAAGGCAAAAAGAAAAAAAGAAGCCTGGTTATCACAGGCGACATGGTTCGCTCGCAGTTCGAAAACGGCGGCATGCTTGTCGAACAGCTCAAACTGGCTGGCGCATAGCGGATTTCCGAGAAAATTTAACATATGACAACACCTGATTACGAAATCGGCAAACTCGTTGGCGGCGACATTGAGTCGGTCCGCAGAGCCGTCGACAACCTCAAGAAGCAGCCGATTGACCATATAATCTTGAATGAAGGCCCCTACCCTTTTTCGATGAAGCACACAACAATCATCGGAACAGAATCAGTGTCCGGCCACGCGACTTTCAGCAACAGGAATGATAGCAGGTTGACCTTCTCTCCATACGAAGAGGATGGTTGGTGGATCGACCGCACCGACCTCAGCGAGCAGTTCCCATTCAAAGTCTCAATTCGAAACGTATGGACTACTGCGCGCAACATCGTGTTGCGTTGTGGCAACCCCCACAATTACCTCCGCATGGTCGAGCACATAATTGCCCTGAAAGTAGGCATGGGTATAGACAGCATTCTAATCAGCACCGATTCCGGCGATCCCCCGCTGTTCAACAGGGGGAACCTCGATCTCGTCGAGGCTATCCTTAAAGCTGGCATCACTGAAACAGACGCCCCGGCGAAATTCATCACCGTAAAGGAACCCGTCACATTCGGTGGCACGCGTGGTGATTTTCTGACGTTCCTGCCGGCTAAACCGGGACAGTACGGTCTACGTGTGGACTGCGGAATCGATTTCAAGAGCTCAATAGGTCAACAGCGCATTCTTTTCGATCTAACGCCCGAAACGTTCAAAATCGGCGCAGAGGCGCGTACAAACGCACCGTACAGCCAATATCTCTACACAAAGACGATAGGAAAGCTTTTCGCTGACACGAGAAACCTCGGCTACACGACCTCCAATATTCTTATACACGGCAAAAACAAATACTTCAACGAGCCCAAACTCATTTTTGAGGGGAAATCATTGGAGGCAGTGTGGCACCGCGCCACGCTTGACTTGCTAGCTGCCGTGGCACTTCTTGACGGAGGCCGCTTCGCTGGAACAATTGTTTCATACCGTTCTGGACACTCCCAGGACGTTGACATGATCGGACACCTCAGCCTCAGAGACTTAATAACAACGCTTGAGTAAACGTTGGTTTGGCCGTGAAAAGCGGAAGGAAATATAGGACGGAAATGAAAAAAAGTAAACGATACATTCTCCCCGCTATAATCGCCGCCACTTTGGGAATACTTTTCATCCTGCCGATTTTCCTTGTTGTCAAGGGAGGCTTCTGGGTGGAAGGCAAATTCACCCTTAAGTATCTTCTCGGGGTTTTTCAGAACCCGATCTATGCTGAAGGACTCGCAAACAGCTTCTCCATCGCCATAGGCACTACATTGCTGTCAATGGCAATCGCCCTGCCTTTATCCTGGATTTCGCACAAATACGATTTCCCAGGAAAGGCGTTATTCTCAGCACTCGTGCTAGTGCCGATGATCCTGCCGCCTTTTGTAGGAGCAATAGGGATGACGCAGATTCTTGGACGCTACGGCGCGCTCAACGCCCTCCTCGGCACTTCTATCGACTGGATTGGTCAGGCACGGTACTTCGGAGTCATAGCCATACAGGCGCTGTCACTCTACCCCATCGTATATCTGAATACCACCGCAGCGTTAGCCAACGTGGATCCCGCAATGGAAGAGGCTGCGGCCAACCTCGGCTGTCCGGCGTTTAAGCGGTTTTTCAAGATAACCCTTCCTCTGATAATGCCTGGCGTGTTCGCCGGCGGCACCATTGTCTTTATCTGGAGCTTTACCGAACTCGGCGCCCCATTGATGTTGAACTACACAGAGTGCGCGTCTGTGCAGGTGTTCGACGCTTTAAAGGAAATCGGCTCCAACCCGTTTCCGTATGCTTTAGTGTTCGTCGTCCTGACTGTCAGCGTGATTATCTACGCCATTGGAAAACTTGCTTTCGGACGCCAATCGTACGCGATGCAGGGCAAGGCTGCCGTCTCGTTCACCCCCATCAAACCACACGGCGCAGCAAAGTTCCTCCCACTGATCCCGTTTGCCATCGTCACTGTAGTTGCGCTCGCCCCGCACATCGGCGTCATTCTCACCAGTTTCGCGAAGCCTGGTTCTTGGTACCAGTCACTTGTCCCCTCAGTCCTCACTACGGCCAATTACATTGAGGCGCTTGGACACGACATGACCGTTCTCTCAATCCGCAACAGCCTTGTTTTCTCATCCTTGGCGCTCGTAATAAACATTGCCCTCGGGCTTTCGATCGCTTTCATAGTGGTTCGTTCAAAAATCCGAGGCGCCGGAATACTCGATGCCATGGCCATGATTCCGCTTGCTGTTCCTGGACTAGTCATGGCGTTTGGATACCTCGCCATCAGCTCTTGGCTCTCCAATTTGAGCTGGGTGCGCGGCAACCCGTTGTGGACAACTTTCTTCGACGTGCGGGTCAATCCGACCCTCTTCCTCGTTATTGCGTACGCGGTACGCCGCCTCCCCTACATGGTGCGCTCCGCCGTAGCGGGATTGCAGCAGACCTCCGAAACATTTGAAGAAGCTGCGGCCAACCTCGGGGCGTCCCCCATAGTCTCTCTGCGGCGCGTCACAATACCCCTGATAACCGCGAACCTTATTGCGGGCTGCCTCCTCGTATTCGCATTCAGCATGTTAGAGGTCTCCGACAGCCTCATGCTCGCCCAGCAGGCGCAGTTCTACCCCATCACGAAGACGATCTACGAGTTGTTCCAGCTTCTCGG
Source organism: uncultured Lentisphaerales bacterium (assembly GCA_964405775.1). Taxonomy (GTDB): domain Bacteria; phylum Verrucomicrobiota; class Kiritimatiellia; order RFP12; family UBA3636; genus JAAZFF01. The sequence continues at coordinate 1,206 of CAYOPG010000017.1, read as the reverse complement.
AACAGGTCGTTACATTGCCTCAGCTCTGGGCGTGTGGGCAATGGCGTTTCTAACCGTCACCATCGTCGGAGTCAGCGTCCTCCTCGGCAAGAAAATGGGCGCTATTTTCCGGGTATGATCCCAATTCCTCAAGTAATGGAGCTTCCGCTGCTGACCGCAGCCGCCGCCTCGATCGCATGTGGCACGGTCGGTACACTGACACTGGTGCGACGCAATACATACGTCGCGGGCGCTGTCTCGCACTCAGTTCTTGCAGGACTTGGACTTGCGCAGTTCCTCGCTGTTGCACGCGGCATTGAATGGTTCTCTCCGACGCTCGGCGCACTTCTTGCAGCGATCTCCGCAGCGCTTTTCATCGCTTACATGCAAACCGGAAAAACTGCGGTCAACGACGCAGCCCTAAGCACCGTCTGGACGGTTGGAATGGCGGTTGGAATAGCATTCATGAATGCCACCCCGGGTTACCAGAACGACCTCATGAATTACATGTTCGGTTCGATTCTTTTGGTCTCTGCCGATGACATAATCACGATGTTTGCGCTCGACGCCGCCATAATAACATCCATCGCTATATTTTGGCGTGGCATCCTGTCGGTATGCTTTAATTCCGAACTCGCGGAAGCGCGTGGAGTGAATACGAAACTTTTTGAAACGATTATTTCTCTCGCCACAGCTCTTGCGATTGTGCTGCTTGTGCGAGTTGTCGGCATCGTGCTTGTGATAGCCCTTCTCACGCTTCCGTCGATGGCTGCGCGTCAGTTTACGAGACGCATCATCCCTATGATGGCGCTCTCTGCGGTCATCGCATTCCTGTCGATGGCTGCTGGTCTGGCGATAAGCTGGCACCTCGACAGCCAGCCATCGCCGCCAATAGTCATATCTTCCGCACTTATTGCGATTGCGGCTTACGCAATCGTCAACGGACGTTCCCGTCTTCGCGGTATCCGCGCCAGACGTTCTCGAAGAAGTCTTCCTCGTCAGGTATAGGCCGTACTTCACGCCAGTTGAAGGCGCATGAGCCATTCGTAAATATTACCTCCTGCACCATTTTCGACGAACTCGATTCCACACAGCGAAATGAGAATTTTTTATCAAGCGCTGGGTGCGGAGTTTCCCCCCTTGGATCAAGATATAGTGCGCTGCCTCTGCTTTCACCGTACTTATCCGCATAGTCCACCATAGCTTTGAGATATATGTACTGGGACA
>CAYOPG010000016.1:0-35245 GCA_964405775.1 uncultured Lentisphaerales bacterium | reverse complement strand
GTATGAATTTCACCCAATGAATACAGGCATACCATGAACAACGCAATCGGCTCGTGAATAAATAACTTCCCTTGACTCGACAGGCAGTGGTGTGCTAAATTCGGGCTCGTCGGCACGGCGGTTTTGCCTGCCCTAAGTCAATGTGTGCGGTCAACGGTGGCAAACACCGCTTAAGGAAGAAAAAAATGAGCGATATCAAGATTGGGTTGCAGCTTTATTCAATCCGTAATGAATTCTCCGCCGATCCGGCCGGCACCCTGAAAGCAGTGGCGGAGATGGGGTATGAGGGGGTCGAATTCGCTGGGCCGCCTAAACTATCCGGGGTCGAGTTGCGGAAATTGCTTGAAAAGAACGGGCTCGAATGCTGTGGATGGCACACAGGGTACAACGCCGTGCAGCCAGACACCCTTGCTGCCACCGTGGCTTTGAACAAAGAGGTTGGCAATCGGTTCGTAATCGTACCAAGCCTTCCAGGCGAAAATACTAAAACCCGCTCTGATTGGGTGGCGATGGGTGGGTTTTTCAGCGAGTTGGCAGAGAAGCTTGCTGATGAAGGTATGCGGACGGGGTACCACAATCATTCTCGTGAGTTCCAGCCTGTCGAAGGTGAAGCACCTTGGGATGCTTTTTTCAGCAACACGGACAAGCGCGTGGTCGCGCAGCTTGACACTGGCAACGCGTTGGCTGGCGGTGGTGACATCCTTGAGCTTTTGGCCAAATATCCCGGCCGCGGGGCGACGGTGCATCTCAAGCCTTTCCTTGCTGGAACGGCGGAGCCCAAGGATGGCTTCAGGCCGCTGATAGGTGACGACAGTCTGCCCTGGGCGGAAATACTGAAACTATGCAAGGGGCCAGTGGGTACCGAGTGGTGCATAGTCGAATACGAGAGCGATGCGTTCCCCCCAATGGAGGCGGTTGAGCTTAACTTGAAGCGTTTGAAGGAACTAGGATACTGAGTTTGGCTCAGTAGAAAACTCGCCACAGTGTAAGACCCCGCGGGACAGCGCTTTCAACGCGGGCGGTGCGGATTTTGGAGGCGATGATTTCCTCAACAGCCTCGGGCTTTTCGCGGCCGATGCCGACTGCCATTAAAAATCCAGATATGCTGCGAACCATTTTGTAGAGGAAGCCGTTGCCTGTAACTCGGAATTCCACTGCCGGACCGTCTGCGACGATATCGATTGAAGCGACTGTGCGGACAGTGCTTACAACCTCCCTCAAGGGGTTTGCACTGAATGCTGCGAAGTCGTGCGTGCCGATAAAAAACCGGGATGCGGCGTGCATGGCGGGAAGATCGAGCGTTTTAGTTACATGCGCCCTTGTTCGCCTCTCGGAAGGCTCCATGATTTCCGCGTTCCAGATACGGTAGCGGTATTCCTTGGAAACGGCATCGCGGCGGGCATCGAAATCAGGTGCCGCAGTTTCCGCGAGCATTACGCGAACGTCGTCCGAAGGCAGATTGCCGTTTATTGCGCGGCGGAGCTGGGTCGGCGTCATGTCCCGATCGAGGTCGAAGTGCGCGACCTGTCCGTGGGCGTGTACGCCGGCGTCCGTCCGTCCGCTTCCATGGATCGACACAGTTGCGGTCTCGGGGGACAGCGGAGAGACGGCCTCCTCTAGTTCTTGCTGAACGGTCCGGAATCCGATTTGCTTTTGCCAACCGTGGAACTCGGTGCCGTCGTATGCGATTGTGATTTTCCAGCGCATAATATTCGGCAGGCGATTCAGTCGTGCTTGGCGGCGAGCTTCAGATATGGCATGTACTGTGCGGTGTAAGTCAAACCAGAGACAATAGTTATAGCAAGAAACACGCCTTCAAATGCGTACATCCAAACATCGGGAATGTTGGCCATGCCTTCGTACGAATCATTGCGCAGTTTGAGACTGGCAATGCCCAGTTGCAAGTGCATCAGGACGATGATGGGAAATCCGATAAAGGTGCGGATCTTGCCGGCCCATCCTGCGCGTACATCGGCTCCATATTCCGAGCCTACGGAGCGGAGGAAAGACACCCACTGGTCGCGAACCATCGAGATGACATCCAATACCAGTATGAGGATGCCGTGCGTGTAATTCTCGTTGTAAAGGGCGATAAATGTTGCGACGGGCAGGGTGACTGCGTAAAAAACCTTGTCCATGAGCGGATCCGCAAGGGCGCCAAGTCGGCTTGTTACGTTCCATTTGCGTGCGAAAAGTCCATCAAAAAGGTCCGTGAGCGCAGACACCGCCATTATGATAATAGTGGCAACGACAAGATGGGGTTGCGGTATGAATGCATTTATCAGTGACAGCAATGCGGCCAGGAACACCAGTGGTGCTCGCCCGCAGGTGAGCCACATGGCTATTGTGAACTTTTTCATGATGCCGATTTGTTTTTCCTTCCGAATGGTATACCCGATTTACTCTCCTCCTTCATGCACCCGATAATGATGGTGACCGCTTCTGCGAAGCCCGCCCCCCCTTCGGATTCCATAATGCAGTCGGGTTTGTATTTGAGAGAATCGATAAACTTGGATATGTTCGCGACCCCGAACGATACGTGGAATGCGGAGAACATAGGCTCGTCGTTTGGGGAGTCCCCAATGAACGAATAGTCGTACGGAGCGTCTTCGAGGTTTGATGCATCAACCTCTCTGATATAGCGTTTGGCCATACTAAGCTTGTCGAAATTTCCGTACCATCCGTTTACGTGTATTGAGCTCACTTTAGCGGTTGCGCCGTGCCGTTGAAAGACCTCGACGATTTTCCTGACGTTTTTCTTGCTCAGGCGTTTGACATCCTCGCAGTAATCAATGGCAAGGTCGTACTCGCGGTATGCTTGATCGGAAGCGACTGCGCAGCCCGGCACCTCTTTTAGCACTTCATCGCGGATAACATTAAGTTTGCGCCTGTTTTTTGCGCGTTCGGAAGGGGAGAGGGAGTGCACCCTTTTTATTCCGAATTTGGTTTTGCGAAAATATAAACCTCCGTTTTCCCCGATGACACCGTCTACTGGCCACTGGCGTGCTATGTGGTCGCACCAGCCAGCAGGCCGGCCTGTGATGGGTACTATGCGCAGCCCGGCGTCTTTGGCGTCCCATAGCGCGTTGGCGGTCTCACGCGTAAGGAGACCATCTGTGGTCATTGTGTCGTCGATATCGCAAAACAGGATGCGCATCATTTTTACAGAGCGGGGGCTGGCTTGTTGGTGGCGTTCATATACGCTTCAATATCCGACACGGTATTCTCTTCACCTGTCTCATTTGCAGCCTTTTCGGCTTCGGACTTAATGCGGGCCTGTTCGATAAGATTCGTGATTGCAACGTTTACTTGCGGGGCGTTTTCCAGCATCTTTGGTAAGTGCTCATCAGCCAATCTCTTGAAGGTTTTCCCGAGTCCGAACACAAGGGCGGGGCGGGTGTAGGCCCATTCTACGGGATTGTTGTCGGCATCGAGCTTCGAGGGATGGTGGACGCCTACGTATAGATTGTCGGGATCCTCGTAAAGGCGGATCGCTCTGAGCTTGGTCAGAGTGTGGTTGGTGGCTATCAATATGACAGTGAATTCGTCTCCTTCGACAGTTTTGTCGATGGGGAAGTCAACGGAGTTTGCAAACGATAGTTCGTGCATAATGTTTGACACGGTTACGTAATCTTGCACCATGTACACCTGATTGCTTGCAATTCCACGGGGGTCGAGAAAGACGCCCAGTCCTATGATCGGCGTCGAGCCCAGCATCCTGATGTCATTCGCAGCTTTTGCCTGCTCCTTGTTTTTCTTTACGTCGCGCGCGTAGAACAGGGCGGCAATGACAAACAGGGTTATTCCCAGTATGTTGAGCGCGATGTTTCTTTTTTTACTGGCTTGGGGTTTCGTGGTCGCCGTTTTGTTGTTTTGATCGTTGATATCGTTCATTTTTTTCGTCGTTTGTTTATTTCGGATTGATTGCTGCTGATGCCGAATGCGCAAAGATGTTTTCCATGATTTGGCGCATGGCAATCGCAGCCGCAGCACGGTGGGAGAAGCCGCATTTAACTTCAGTGCTTAATTCCGCGAAGGTCTTGTCATGTCCGTCGGGGAGGAAGAGAGGGTCGTAACCGAAACCGTTGGAGCCGCGCTCTTCATAAAGGATTGTGCCTGAACACTCGCCACGTGCAATGTATTCGGCACCATCGGGCGCCACCAGAGCAATGGCGCACGAGAAATGAGCGGTTCGCGGTTCTTCAGGCACCGCGGCGAGGTTGTTCAGCAGAAGACGGTTGTTTGCTGCATCGTCGCCATGGTTTCCGGCATATCGAGCGGAGATAACTCCCGGTGCGCCATCAAGCGCGTCCACCTCCAGACCCGAGTCGTCCGCCAGTGCCCATTCTCCCGTGAACCAGCTTATTGCCCTGGCTTTGATCAGTGCGTTTTCCTCGAACGTAGTGCCCGTCTCCTCAGGGTCGGGGGCGCCTTCGTACTCCACGGCACTTCTCAAAAGTTCCGTAGGGATTCCTAGCAGACGGCGCAGTTCTGCGAGCTTGTGTTTGTTTCGCGTCGCCAGCACGATCATGGGGAACTCAGGGAGCTTGTTCATTTCTTCTTGGGTTTTGCGTCTTTGCCTCGACATCGCCCTGGTTGATGTTTATATCGGAGGAAGATTTTTCGATAACGGTCGTGATGTTGCGCTGCTTGTCGAGTTCATTGCGCAGGTTGGAGATGACAGGATATAACAACGGAACGAATTCGTCGAGTTGGCGTTTCCAAGCGTCTGGGTTGGTTCTGCTGTGCGGGAGGCTAAGCGATACGTAGCCCCAGCGTGGGCGGTAATCCCGGAACGAGTTGTCTATTGCCATGTACAGGAAGCGCTCCCAGTGGGAGTCTGTCTCCCTTTCAGGATTGAAGAGCCAGTAGGCGTATAAATAAGGCTCGCTGGTGGCCGTTTCGCCGCCGACTTCGCCGTAAATCTGCTGGATGTCAAGAACACGGATTTTGAGCTCAGTGTCATTACCGGTTTTCACGTGGTGTGGGTATTCGTTCAGTATTCTGCTGCCCTGCGAGACGATGCATATCTGCGGACGGTGAATGCTGCGACGTTCGATACCTGAGAAGACTATGGTAACGAGGATTGGGGGGCGCCCCGGTCTTGAGTATTGGCGGCGGAAGATAGGCGTGTTGTCCGGCAGTAGCTTCATTTCACCGATGGATATGGGAGATAGCTCCGATCCGCACACGGGGCATGCCTCAGCGATGACAGGAACGCCGTTGGTGATTGACACAAGATCTGTCTCTAGATGGGCGCGGGCGCACTGGTCGTTCATGCAAAAAAGTATTTTGTCAGCCTTGTAGCCGCCCAGTTCGTCTGGCATCTCCAGCGGGATTTCACCGGTGGGGTTGCCATAAATGATGCGCGGGCGAGCCAGATAGGCTACAGTGCCCAAGATCATAAGCAGTACTACGAGACCTGAGATCGCCTTTTTTGCTTTAGCGAGCAAAGCTTGGCCCTCCAGTCTATGTTGATGATGTAAGCCGTGCCCATTAGCAACACTATGGACAGGAAGAAAGTGATGAAGCCTGATAAGTCGTGATAGAGCGTCATTGCGAGATCCATGCCGATCCACTCTGCCACAATCCCAAGCGAGAAAATGCGGAACGCATTAGCGAGCATGGCGAGCGGAACCGACAGGCAGAAGAGCAGTAGCTGGCGCCAGAAACCCTTCATGGTGAGATATGCGTAAGGGGCGGCGAGGGCGGTCGTCACGATCAGAGAACGCAGGCCGCTGCAAGCCTCGTCGACTTCGAACTGGAATCCGTCTGACGCCGGGTTGAAAACGATGGCGCCCCTCCTGATGGCTTCTATCCCGACTCCGCGCAGCATTAACGTCGCCAGCGCGCTAGCCATTAGGCGCAATGGCATCGTAACTTCCATAAGGAGCGATCCGCAGAAACAAAGAAAGGCATACGCTGCTGGAAAGATCAGTATTTTTGCCACATTCCAACCCCAGATCGCGTATGCCGCTCCCCAGAAGACGCCAACAGTCATTCCAATCGAAAGGCGCGGCAGTTGAGTCCGGTATCCGACTATGTGGCCGAAAAGGGACAGTGCCACGACCGCCATGCCCACCAGGCTAGGCTTAACCTCCGCCTCGCTCAGTTCCCGGCGATTACGGAAGATCGCATATGCGGAGAAAATCAGCATTACCCAATTGAAACGGAAATCCTCGTGCTTCCATTGGATTGAAATCCATTTGAAGATAGAGCCCGGTTCGTTTGATACATCGGAGTCGCTCCCGAAAGCTATGAAAAGCCAGAATGCCGCCACGCAGCAGAGTATGAACGATCCCATCCGCCACATATCCGGACTGTGGTTAAGCGCTCTTGCCCTCTCTGTTTGCACTGTTTGCATTCGGCGGCAAATAGTATCATTTGCTAAGTGTTTATTCAAGCTATAAACCATGACAACAATCTTTCAGAGAGCGGACAAAGCCGCCTTCGTTTTGACTCGGCAGCGGTGGTTGCGGTAAAACGAAATTTGATGTAGAATGACAAAATTCAAACCTTATTGAGAGAGAAAAAGAGATGAGTTCTGATAAAACCGCAGAGGAAACTCCGGAGAAAAAACAGGGTAACTTTCTGTACCAGTGGATCGCGGCGGATGTTGCCTCCGGCAAACATGGCGGGCAAGTTGTAACGCGTTTCCCGCCTGAACCCAATGGCTATCTGCACATCGGACATGCTAAGGCGATTTGCGTGGATTTCGGCCTCGCCGAGCAGTTTGGCGGTGTTTGCCACTTGAGGATGGACGACACCAATCCCGAGAAGGAGTCGGACGAATACGCCGAGAACATCCAGAGTGACATCAGGTGGCTTGGGTTTGACTGGGGCGAGCACTTTTACAGCGCCGCCGATATGTTCGACCAAATGTACGAGATAGCGGAGAATCTGATAAAAAGCGGACAGGCGTACGTATGCAGTCTCTCGCAGGAGGACTGGAGGCAATACCGCGGAGTGCCAACGGCTTCCGGCAAGGAAAGCCCCACACGCAACACCACCCCGGAAGAGAATCTGGCGCTTTTCCGCCGAATGAAGGCAGGGGAGTTTGCCGATGGCACGTTGTGCCTGCGGGCCAAGATTGATATGGCATCCCCCAACATCCATTTTCGCGATCCGGTACTGTATAGAATAATGCATGCCCCGCACTACCACACAGGGGACAAGTGGTGCATCTATCCAATGTACGACTTCGCACATCCGATCGAGGATGCACTGGAGGGTGTCACGCACTCGATGTGCACGCTTGAGTTCGAAGTCCACAGACCGCTGTATAACTGGGTCGTGGACCGCATGGACGAAATGGGCATGCTGGTGGAGCGTAATGGATACAAGATCCGCCCGGAGCAGCGTGAATTTTCACGACTGAACCTTACTTACACCGTCATGTCTAAACGGCTGCTCCTGAAACTCGTTGAAGAAAAGCGCGTCAATGGCTGGGACGATCCCCGAATGCCCACGCTGTGCGGAATGCGCCGGCGGGGATATCCGCCAAAGGCAATACGCAACTTCTGCGAAAGCGTGGGCGTCACGAAATTCATCAGCACTACAGACTTCTCTATTCTGGAGGAAGCAGTGCGCTCCGAACTTAACCGCACTTCCACGCGACGGTTGGCGGTTTTCGATCCAGTGAAGCTTGTCATCGACAACTACCCGGAGAACGCCGAGGAGTTCTTCGATGCAGTGAACAACCCCGAGAACGAGGCTGACGGAACGCGCAAGGTTCCGTTCTCTCGCGAACTATATGTCGAACGCGCCGACTATATGAAAGATCCTCCGAAAAAATTCCACCGACTCGCGATTGGCCGGGAGGTGCGCCTGCGCTATGCGTGCCTCTTCACCTGCACGCATGTAGTAGAGGACTCCGACGGCAACATTGCGGAGATCCACGGCACGATGGACATGGATTCTCGCGGTGGCACCGCACCGGACGGACGCGCCGTGAGGGGCACGATTCACTGGGTCTCAGCCAAGCACGCTCACCGTGTTCCGGTCCGCCTCTATGATCGCCTGTTCACCGTTCCGGATCCGCTGGCCGAAAATCCGTCGGATTTTATCCGCTTCCTTAATCCGGACTCTGCCGCAGAGGCTACCATATTGGCAGAGCCCTCTGTGGTGGAATTGGCTCCAGGGGAACATGTGCAGTTCGAACGTACAGGATATTTCTTTGCTGATCCGGAAGATTCAAAAACAGGAGCGCCGGTATTCAACCGTACCGCCACGCTAAAAGATTCCTGGTCCAAGGCTTCATCAAAAGACTCATAAGAACAAATATCAATAAAACTCAAATGCCTATGAATTTTAACATGCGTGAAATGTTACGTGTTATTCCTGTCTTTATCATTGCCATGGTGTTTTTCACCGGTTGTGAACATGAATCACACGAAGAGCTGCAGTCTCGTTTTGGTTCCTCTGCGTCTGGATCAACAGCCACAACAAAAACAACCAACTCACAAACGTCAGAGTCCGCAAAAAACTTCATTGGTCGGTGGAAGCTGGTGTCGAGTTCTGATTCTACAGTGTGGTATGCGTTTTTCGAGAAGAATGGTTCTTGGAGAATCTGCAACAACCCCGATGGTTCTGAACAGCGCGCGTACGGTTCATACACCGTTTCATCAAACGGCCAACTGAGCGGCAATATGATAAACCCAGGAACCGGAAGCGGCAATATTTTCGCATCAATCGACGGCACTGGCAAAATGACATTCGACTTTGAGGAGCATTGGCATACGCCATACAAAACGCTTCGCTTCTCCGGAGTTAAAACCCGATAATATGTTTATTCGGTAGCGTCTACGGAGGTTTTGAATGGACCCGAACGATAAAGATACATCTGAAATCATCCAAGTTCCTGTCGAGCTCTCGGAGTACGACGATGCGTACGGCGAAGGGTTCTCCGACGGGCGCAAGTCCATGGCCAATTCCATCGCAGTCCGCATGCTGGAGGGCTACGACGATCTTACAATATCGGATGTCACCGGGCTGCACCCGTCGGAAGTGGCGGCGTTACGAAACCCAGATGGAGCAACGGCGGAACAGGAGAAGGGGGGGTCTCCGTTTATGCTGCTGCGTGAGAACCCCATCTCAGGCACCATGTATGTCGAACCGCGGTTCGTAAAACTGGTGCGCACTCTGAAAGACATGACGCAAGCCGGCTTTGCAAGAGAGCTAGGCGTCCATGCAGACACTGTGAGCACGTGGGAGACGGCGGACGTCCCGATCCGCATGAAAACGGCAACCTACGAAAAAATAATCGCAATGCATCAGGATGGAATCTGAGACCACGAAAACTGTATACACTTCGAAAAATCAACTAAAATGAAAAGTAAATTTCCTAAAGAAAGCATCACCGTAGATTTCTGTGTCGTTGGTGGAGGCCTCGCCGGAATGGCTGCTGCCCTGTCCGCCGCACGCCATGGCGCCAAGGTGGCGCTGATCCAGGATCGGCCCGTTCTGGGAGGGAATTCTTCAAGCGAAATCCGCATGCACGTCTGCGGTGCGCACGGCCCCGACAACCGCGAGACAGGGATCGTCGAGGAGCTGTTGCTCGACAACTTCCGCCACAACCGAACCCCCAGCTATTCCGTCTGGGACGCCGTCCTTTACGGGAAAACGCAATACCAGAAAAACCTGACGCTGGTGTTGAACGCCAGCGTTAATGACTGCGAGCTCGATGGCAATGTCATCAAATCTGTTACTGCATGGCAGACTACAACGCAAACACATGTAGAGGTGTTTGCCAAGCTGTTCGCAGACTGTAGCGGCGACGGCGTTCTTGCGCCGCTCACAGGTGCTGAATTCCGCATGGGGCGCGAGGGACGCGCTGAATTCAACGAATCGATCGCTCCCGTAGAGGCGGATAAGAAAACCATGGGGATGAGCTGCCTTTTCCAAGCGCGTGAATATCCCGTGCCGCAGCCGTTCACGCCTATGCCCTGGGCCAACTCATACGGTGATAATGACATCGATTGGTTGGAGAAACGAGGAGTCAACATCCGGCACACCAACTACTGGTGGATGGAGGTTGGAGGAGAGGTTGACAGCATACGAGATACGGAACGCTGTCGCGAGGAGTTGCTCCGAATCTCCTTTGGAGTGTGGGACTACATTAAAAACCGTTCGCCGAACAAAGAAGCATACGCAAACTTCGCCCTCGACTGGCAGGGGTTCCTGCCTGGCAAGCGCGAAAGCCGCAGATATCGCGGAGATGTTGTGCTGACTCAAAACGACATCGAGGCGGAAGGCCGCTTCGAAGATGTTGTTGCTTACGGCGGCTGGACGATGGACGATCACTTCCCTGCCGGCATACATCATCCCAAAGCGGGTACTATATTCCACCCGGCACCGAGTCCGTTCGGCATTCCCTACCGCTCGCTTTACTCACGCAGCATCGCGAACCTGTTCTGCGCGGGACGTTGCCACAGCGCCACGCACTCGGCGATGAGCGCCACTCGCGTAATGGCAACAACTTCCCTGATGGGGCAGGCGGTCGGAACCGCTGCCGCAATAGCGATCCGTGACTCCCTTGTTCCTCGCGGTGTTTATGAAAAACGTCTTGCTGAACTGCAACAGACTCTCATGGACGATGATTGCTGGCTGCCGTGGAGCAGGCGAGCGGTGTCGGATGTGTGCGGGAGCGCGAAGCTTGTAGCCTCTCAAGGTGATCCCGAGCCTCTACGCAGCGGTGTCGACCGAGCCCGTGGAAAAGAATGCAACGGTTGGAGTGCCCCTCTCGGTTCAAGTGTCGAATATCTTTTCGACGCAGAAGTGGAACTAGACGGCGCACGCATGGTGTTCGACAGCAACCTCAATAGGGTAGACCCCAGCCGCAACAATCATAAGTTGTTGAACATGCGGCATGCCGTGTATCTTGACGATACTCCTTTCGAACCGCCCGCAACTCTTGTGCGTTCGTTCCGCATAGAGACGCTGGATGCCGACGGCGTTTGGCGGACAGCTATGGAATGCACGGAGAACTTCCAGCGGCTTGTTAAAATTCCGTTTAAAGCCAGAACTAAAGGCGTCCGCATCGTCCCGACATCCACTTGGGGAGTCGACGATGCGCGTCTGTTTGCCTTTGAGGCTTACAACTTAGGTTCTCGACTTTAGAATAATTGTTTTTCAGAGAAGTGATCCGGTAGCCGAGCTCACACTCGGTGCTTATCGTGAGTCAGAAGGGCGGAGGTATTATAAAACGCTCTGGTTTATAGAGGCGTGCGACTGTTTGACAAGAGCGTCCATACTGCCCGATCTGAAACCTTCAAGGTCGAGGGTGATGTAGCGGTACCCAAGTTTTTTTAGCTCCGACACAATTTTAAGGCGGTGCTCAACGATGGCGCCGAATTCCTCAGGCGTGACTTCGACACGTGCTGTATCGCCATGAACACGAAGACGGAAAGAAGTGTTTTCAGGAAGCATTGCCCTGATAACCGCCTCGCCATTGGCTACCCTGCGAAGCGCGCTTTCCGTTAGTGCTGCCCCGTATGGGAAACGCGTGGCAAGACACGGTGCAGCGGGTCTCTCCGCAACATTCAAATTCATTTCGCGCGCGATGGCGCGTATGTCGGTTTTCGTCAAACCAGCATCTTTCAAAGGCGACACAACACCGCTCTCCTCAAGCGCACGCAACCCCGGTCTGTAAGTGTGTGCGTCGTCGGCGTTGGTACCGTCCATAACCGTTGCAAAACCATCGCGTTTTGCAATCTCGAGCAACCGCGCGAACAATCCGCGTTTGCATAGATAGCAGCGCTCCTCCGGGTTGTCGGAAATGCCTGCAATTGCCAGCTGGTCCAACTTTTCCTTCCTGACGTCCACGCCACTGCGCATGGCTCTTTCAAAAGCCTCCGTTAGCCCCGCTCCGGTCTGAAACGCAGAATCGAAAATGACGGCACGGAGCCGGAACGGAGTTTCTTTGTTCATCTCGGATAGAACCGCCAGCAAAACAGAGCTGTCGACCCCTCCGGAATACGCCAGCACGATTCCGCCGGAAATGTAATTGCGCAGATGCTCTTTAAGATGCGCCTTCACTCGGCGCACGCCCTTACGGCCTCTTCAAAGATTTTCTTGAAGTCGTGTCCCGTCTCCACGGAAAGCCTTTTCACGCTTTCGAATTCAGGATGGAACGATGCCTTGCCTTTCCAGACGCTCTTCTTTACGTCAACCGTTCCGTACGGCAACTGTACTTGCACTTTGGAGCGCTCCAGACACGTACGCTCTACACGATAGCGACGGACTCCGATCGTAGTGGTGCAGCGGAAGATCGCATCTTCAACCACATCGAGGTTCTTTTCCGCCACCACTACGCGCAGTAGATATGCAGGGCGTGTTTTTTTCATCATGCATGGCACGCAATGGGCGTCGTTCGCCCCCGCATTCATGAGTTCCTCGATCGCAAGACCTAACTGCTCGCCGGTAGAGTCGTCTATATTGGTTTCCACGACCCACATGGCTTCTTGAGCCGTCTCTTCTGAAATGATCATCGCACGGAAGAGGTTCGGCCGACCGAAATCGCGCGTACCAACCCCCACTCCGATCTTTTCGATTACATACTGGACGGGAAGCTCTGTCCGGGTTCGGATCGCCGCAGCGATGGCGATGCCGGTGGGCGTTACCATCTCACCGACCACTTCCGGTAATACGCGGATCGGAATCGAGTATCGTGCGGCAATGTTCACAACAGCAGGGACGGGAACCGGCAAATCGCCATGTTGGCAGCGCACGTAGCCCGTGCCTTCGGAGACGCCAGTAACAACGCAATCATCAATCCCTAAATCGTCGAAACAAACGGCAGCGCAGATTATGTCCACAATAGAGTCGATCGCGCCGACTTCATGGAAATGCACTTCTTCTATCGGCAGATTGTGAGCCTTGGCTTCAGACTCCGCGACCAGCATGAAAGCCTTTTTGGCAATAGCCCTTGCATTGTCCGTCATCTCTCCACGGTCAATCACCTCATAAACATCTGAAATATTGCGGTGCACGTGTTCATGCGTGTGCTCGTGCTCATGCTCCTGCTCATGATGATGCCCATGCCCATGTTCATGCCCATGCTCGTGCTCATGCGTGTGCCCATGATCGTGTTCATGGTCGTGCTCGTTTTCATGCTCATGCTGGTGATGATGGTCGTGCGGGTGCCCATGTCCGTGATCGTTGTGAAGCGAGACGTCGAACCCGCATCCGTCCATTCCGTAGGATTTGCGCCGTAAGATTTTATAATCAAAGCCTTTCAACTTAAGGCTGTCAAGCACTCGTTCCATTTTGGCGGCATCGGCGCCAAGATCTAGCAGCGCCGCAACCGTCATATCACCGCTTATGCCTGACGCGCACTCGAGAAAAAGCATTCTTTTCTTCATATCACCTCTCTGCACTTCCTGTTGATCTGCGCCGCTATATATCCCGCCCCGAACCCGTTGTCGATATTAACAACGGACACGCCTTCGGCGCATGAGTTAAGCATCGTGAGCAATGGGGCAACGCCTTTGAATGCCGCACCGTACCCGGTGGATGTTGGCACAGCCACGACGGGTACTTCGACCAGCCCGGCAACCACACCCGCGAGCGCACCTTCCATACCTGCCACGGCGACGACTGCGTTTGCCTTTCTTATTTCGTCGATTTTCGAAAACAACCTGTGGATTCCGGCTACGCCAACGTCGTAATAGCGATGCACTCGCGCCCCTAAGAATTCCGCCGTGCGAGCCGCTTCTTCGGCAACAGGCATGTCCGCCGTGCCGCCGGAACACACTGCCACGTTGCCCTTCAACTCCACTGCGCCATTGTCTCGTAGGGCGACAATCGTTGAACATTCATCGTACTCCGCATCGACCCCGCCTTTAAGCAGGGCTTGGAATTGCTCGGCGGAACAACGAGTTCCCATCGCCCTGGCTCCCGCCGCGGCAAACGCGCGGAATATTTCTACCACCTGTTGGCATGTCTTCCCCGGGCAGTAAACCACCTCGCAGAAGCCGCGCCGCAACTCACGATTGTGGTCCAGCTTCGCGAACCCGAGATCCTCGAACGGAGCTTTTTTAAGCTGCGCGGCGGCTTCCTCTAGCGACATCCCGCCGTCGCGGAATGTCTGGAGCACGTCTTCAACACGCATTCTAGTCGCGTTTCCCGATGGCGAGCGGACGCAATAGAGCGAAAGCAAAGATGGCTACGGAAACAGCGCCGATCACGCCAGCAGACAGGGCGGAAGCAATTCCGCCAATGCCTTGCACCGAGTAGTCGGCGAACGGAGCCGCGAAGCCTTCCGCTCCCGACATCAGGCCGAAGCGCTCCATGGTCCACTCGAAACCGTCAGGAAAAGCCGAAGCGAACGGCGCCAGCGCTAGACACACCACCACGAACAATCCCGCCGCGACGTATGCGGTGCGAAGCGGACGATTCGCGTGAACTTTTTCCCAGCCAAAAGCCAGCAACCCGGAGGCAACCCCCTCTGCGAGGGCAATCGCGGCATGGACGCCCAATAGCGTGCCCACCATAGCGAGAGAGCCTTTGCCGCACGAGGCAAGCTGCAGAGCAACGCCGCCTGCTGCCAATTCAACGGAGGCGAACGCCGCCAGAGCCGTGGCGAAGTGCGAGCGCGTGCCGCGCTTGATTAACCACGCCCTCAGAATCCCGCCGAGACCGGTGCCGATGATCGCCATATTCATGATGTTCGCGCCGAGCATGTCGATGCCGCCATCGCCGAAAAGGAAAGCCTGCACAAGCAAGACAATTGTCATCGAAAGCACCGCAGCCGGCACACCGATTACAGCTGAAGCCAAAACTCCAGCGATCAGGTGTCCCGAGATGCCCTGCCAGACAGGGAAATTTATCATTTGAAGTCCGAACACAGCCGCCGTAACCACGGCGAACAAGCCTGCGGAAGGGGCGTCTTTTTTATTCTTATAAAGTGCGACTCCGGCGGCGCCCACGCCTGTGGCGGCGATAACCGCGGTAACGGGGCAGACAGCCCCGGTCAACATCTCAGATGGAATATGCATTGTGTATTATCCTCGTCTTTGTTTGTTAGTTCTTTTCAGGCAGCCCGCTTTTACAGACAGAGTCACCGCCCGGTGTTTTCTGTTCTACAATAGACAGCTCCAAACGCGCAACGCCTCATTCGGCGTTCGCTCCGCAACACTTTTTGTACTTCTTCCCAGATCCACATGGACACGGATCGTTGCGTCCAACCTTGGGGCCTTCGCGTACGATAGGCTGCGCTGAAGCCGCCTCCATTGCCTTGTCGAAAGCGTCGGTTTGTTTGCGTGTAGGCTCCATGGTCTGCTGTGGGGCAGCGCCGGCCAGAGCGGAAACTTCCGCGTGCGTCGCCTGCACTCTGCGCGGTTGGCGCATGCGCGCCATGAAATTCTGCATCGACTCTATGGACGTTGAGGAACGAAAGACGCCTGTCGAGATATTGATCTTGATGCGCGACATCAGTTCTTCGAAAAGGCTGAATGCTTCGCGCTTGTACTCGACAAGCGGGTCCCGCTGCCCGTAAGCGCGCAGGCGGACGTCCTCGCGTAGCTCGTCCATAGCCCGCAAGTACTGCTGCCATTCGGTGTCGATGCAATTCAGCAACACGTACCGCTCCATGTTCGCAAGGTGGTTGGGGTCTTCCATGGAGCACTTGAGCTCGTAAGCTTCCTCGACCTGTCCGTAAACGAATTCGCTGGCCTCCTCCGGCTTCCCGGCGTACTGCTTCAGATCGTCGGCTCGGATGGCCACCGGGAATACGCTAAGAAGCCACTCGGCGAAATCCTGCGGATTCGAATCACGTTCGGACGACATGAAACCCTCGCTCTGTGTGAGAACGAGATCGTGAATTACGTCCAGAACGTAACCATGAACATCCACATTGGACAACACGCCAGAACGAAATTTGTAAACGACTTCGCGCTGCTTGTTCATCACGTCATCGTATTCGAGCGTTCTCTTGCGGATCGAAAAGTTGTGCTGTTCTACACGTCGCTGCGCACTTTCTATGGAACGATTGAGTATGGCATGTTCGATCGGCTCGCCTTCCTGCATGCCCATGCGCGTCATGATGCCGGAAATGCGCTCGGAACCGAACTGCCGCATCAGCGTGTCCTCAAGGGAGACGTAAAAACGCGATGAACCGGGATCGCCCTGGCGCGCGCAACGTCCGCGCAACTGGCGGTCGATGCGGCGCGATTCGTGGCGTTCTGATCCGATTACGTGCAAACCACATGGACGCTCTTGCAGGAGCTCCCGCAGCGTGTTGGATTCCCCCTCGGGTTTTTCGTCCAGGGAGTTCTGCGACAGCACTAGCTCGCGGTCGAGCCATATTACGCCATCGCCGAGTTTTATGTCGGTGCCGCGGCCTGCCATGTTCGTGGCGATTGTGACCGCGCCCTTCTGGCCGGCTAGCGCTACTATCTCCGCTTCGCGAGCGTGGTTCTTTGCGTTGAGTACGTTGTGCGGTATGCCGGCGTTGCGGAAAAGGCGGCTGAGAATCTCCGAGGTTTCGACGGCAACCGTGCCGATCAGCACCGGCTGCCCGCGACGGTGGCATTCTGTGACATCGGTGATGATGGCGTTGAACTTCTCGCGTTGCGTGCGGTACATCAAGTCGTTGGAGTCCACGCGCCGGATCGGGCGGTTAGTTGGAATAACCACGACGTCAAGCTTGTATATGTCGTTGAATTCCGATGCCTCGGTCTCCGCCGTGCCCGTCATGCCGGCCAGCTTGTCGTACATCCTGAAATAGTTCTGGATGGTGATCGTGGCCAGGGTCTGCGTCTCGCGCTCCACGGCCACGCCCTCCTTGGCCTCCACGGCTTGATGCAGGCCGTCAGACCAGCGGCGACCTGGCAAGATGCGGCCAGTGAATTCGTCCACTATGAGCACCTTGTTGTCCATTACGACGTAATCGGTGTCTATTTCATAGAGACAATACGCTTTGAGAAGTTGCCCGACGTTGTGTATGCGCTCGTTGCGCTCTGCGAACTGAGCCTGTATCTCCTGGCGTTTTTTGTTGCGTTCTGCTGCCGGAAGATCCTCCGCTTCGAGCGTGGTCATAGCCGTGACAATATCGGGGATGACGAACATCTCGGGGTCGGAAGGGTTGAGCTCGGAGCAGCCGCGGTCTGTGAGAGCCGCGTCGCGCGTGCGTTCGTCGATCGTGAAGAACAGCTCCTCACGGTATACGCGCGCCTCCTCCTTATGCATCTCCGTGAGCATCATGCTTTCCACGTCCTCGTGGATTTTGCGAACAGCGGGATCCTCGATCATAGCTAGGAAAGCCTTGCTGCGCGGCATGCCGTGATACACTTGGTACAATAATTTACGCGCCTCGTTGATGTCGTTTTCCGCAATCGCTTTCTTCGCAGAGTCTATCAACTTCCCTACTAACGTCTGCTGGCGTGTGAACAGCCGGTTTACGCTGGGCTGAAGCTCCGTGTACTTCTGCGTGGAAACGGCTGCGGGACCCGATATGATGAGCGGCGTCCTGGCTTCATCTATAAGGATAGAGTCGACTTCGTCCACTATGGCGAAGAAGTGATCCCTCTGCACCTGCTCGCGGGGATCGGTCGCCATGCCGTTGTCGCGCAGGTAGTCGAAGCCGAATTCGGAGTTGGTTCCGTATGTGATATCGCATGCGTACTGCTCGCGGCGAACAGACGGCCCCATGGTGTTTTGGATACAGCCTACAGTCAGGCCGAGCCAACGGAATATCTGCCCCATCCACTGGGAGTCGCGCAGCGCAAGGTAGTCGTTGACTGTTACAAGATGGACGTTTTTGCCTGAAAGAGCGTTCAGGTATAGTGGCAATGTGGCGACGAGCGTTTTACCCTCGCCGGTCTGCATCTCGGCGATCTTCCCCTGATGGAGCACTATACCCCCCATCAACTGCACATCGAAAGGCACCATGTCCCACCTGAGCATGTGTCCGCACACTTCGAACTCGCTGCCGCACAGGCGGCGGCAGCAGTTTTTGACGGCGGCAAACGCCTCGCAAAGTATATCATCTAGGGTCTCGCCATTCCTGAGGCGCTCCCTGAACTCTGACGTCTTGGCTTTCAGCTCGTCATCGGAGAGACTCTTGTACTGTTCGTCAAACTCGTTTATCAGAGCTACGTAAGGACGGAGTTTCTTGACGTCCCGAGTATGCTTCGTCCCGAAAATGGACTTTAATAGATTTATCATCGTATGGGATTCCTGAAGTTTCTGGGCGCCATCACGCCCTCCCGGCGCCAGTTCTGGAACGCTCTGGTGCTGTCGTGTTTATGGGCAACACTATAGCACAAATCGCTATGTTATGTCTATTCAGCTTTTTTTTGACTTAGGGTCGCCCTTCTGCTAGAATCCATTCCTATTATTAACAACACTCGGTTATCCCGGGGTTTTGCGGTCGCGCAGTCGAACCGTTACTTTTCCGGTTTGCCGAAAAATATTAAGGATTGCATAGATGAAGTACGGGGTTGAGATCAACAAAAATGGTGCGCTTGACTTGCTTTCGCTCGGGGCGCTTGTACACAGGCTTGACACGGGCGTAGTGCCATTTCGCAAGGCGACACACTGTGACATTCACGTCAGTGGCGGAGAGTTCAACGTGGCGGCGAACCTGGCGGACTGCTTCGGGTTGAAGACCGGCATCGCCTCTGCAATGGTGGACTACCCAATCGGCGCCATGATCAACGAGCGCGTCCGTGCGATGGGCGTCCAACCTTTCTACAAGCACTTCAAACACGATGGTGTTAACGGTCCCAACATGGCAACTGTTTACAGCGACCGCGGATGCGGCGCCCGTGCCCCCGTCGTTTTCTACAACCGCAGCAATGAGGCAGGCGCGTTGCTGAAGGCGGGTGATTTCGACTGGAGGGCAATTTTCGCCGATGGCGTTCGTTGGTTCCACAGCGGAGGCATTTTCGCGGCGCTCTCAGATACGACGCCCGGAGTTATCGAATCAGGCATGAAGGCCGCCAAGGAAGCTGGCGCCGTCGTGTCGTTCGACCTCAACTACCGCAAAAAGCTCTGGAGCATCCGCGGTGGCGACGCGCATGGCGTCAAGACTCTTGAGCCGATTCTTAAGTACGTAGACGTGCTAGTCGGCAACGAGGAGGATTTGCAGATGGGGCTCGGCATCCCCGGCCCCGAGGTGGAAGCGAAGTCCGACCTCGACCCATCGGCGTTCATAAGCATGATCGGCAAGGTCACCGCAAAATTCCCGAACATCAAAATCGTGGCTACCACCCTGCGCGAGGTACACTCCACAAACCGCCACAGCTGGAGCGCCGTGGCGTGGATCAACGGCAAGCCCTGGCAGGCGCCAGTGCGCGAGCTCGATGTGTACGACCGCGTTGGCGGCGGCGACGGCTTTGCTGCCGGACTTTTCTACGGCCTGCTCAACGACTTCTCCCCCGAAGAGGCAGTACGCTTTGGTTGGGCTCACGGCGCACTGCTGACGACTTATCCCGGCGATACCACTATGGCGACGCTCGACCAGGTCAAGGCTATCGCCGAAGGCGGCTCAGCTCGCATCCAGAGGTAGTAAAAAAAGAGGAACTAATAATACAATGAAGGCAGACATAGGATTGATCGGCTTGGCGGTGATGGGCGAAAACCTCGTCCTCAACATGGAAAGCAAAGGCTTCACCGTGGCGGTGTTCAACCGCACGGTTGACAGGGTGGAAAAGTTCATCGCCGGACGCGGCGCTGGCAAAAAGTTCATCGGATGCAAAAACATCGAGGAACTTTGCGCAAGCCTCGAACGCCCGCGCAAGGTCATGATGCTTGTCAAGGCGGGGCAGCCCGTCGACGATTTCATCGAACAGCTGATACCACATCTCGAGAAGGGCGACATAATCATAGACGGCGGCAACAGCCATTTCCCCGACACTATCCGCCGCGCGCAGTACGTTGAAAGCAAAGGCCTGCTTTACATCGGAACGGGCGTCTCCGGCGGCGAGGAAGGTGCGCTACTCGGCCCATCCATCATGCCCGGCGGCTCGCCCGCGGCATGGCCTGCGGTCAAGCCGATCTTCCAGAAAATCGCGGCGCACACAGCTGACGGCAGCCCCTGCTGCGAGTGGGTCGGCGAAGGCGGTGCGGGCCACTTCGTCAAGATGGTCCATAACGGCATTGAATATGGCGACATGCAGCTTATCTGCGAGGTCTACCAGATAATGAAGGACGGCCTCGGCCTCTCCAACGACGAAATGCACAAAATATTCGCCGATTGGAACAAGGGCGAGCTCGACAGTTATCTGATCGAAATAACACGCGACATTCTGGGCTACCGTACTGATTCCGGAGAGGCGGTCGTGGACTATATCCTCGACGCCGCCGGACAGAAAGGAACTGGCAAATGGACCGCTATCGCCGCGCTTGACGAAGGACAGCCGCTGACGCTCATCGCCGAGGCAGTGTTCGCACGCTGCCTCTCCGCCCTCAAGGAAGAGCGCGTCGCAGCGTCTTCTTTGCTCGCGGGACCGGAAGAGACAAAATACAAAGGCGACAAAAAAGCCTTCATAGCAGACCTCGAACAGGCACTGTACGCCTCCAAAATCGTCAGCTACGCGCAGGGCTACCAGCTAATGCGTGCCGCGGCTAAAACTTATGGCTGGCACCTGAACTACGGCGGCATCGCGCTCATGTGGCGCGGGGGTTGCATAATTCGCTCCGCCTTCCTTGGCAAAATCAAAGAGGCATTCGATAAAAACCCCGAGCTCACCAACCTGCTTGTTGATCCGTTCTTCAACGACAAGGTGAAGCGCGCACAGGCAAGCTGGCGTCGCGTAGCCGCCGCCGCCATCGAACTCGGAATACCTGCGCCGGCCATCAACGCCGCGCTAAGTTACTACGATGGCTACCGCTGTGCGCGGTTGCCCGCCAACCTGCTTCAGGCGCAGCGCGACTACTTCGGGGCGCACACATACGAGCGCACCGACAAGCCGCGCGGCGAGTTCTTCCACACCAACTGGACAGGCCGTGGCGGCGACACCTCTGCCTCGACATACATAGTGTAAAGAAATAGCGATGATCAATTATTCCGGAGCAAAAATCTCGATATCAAGCAGCAAGCTGCGTTCACTGGTCGAGGAAACCCTATCCTCGCGACTGGACGCTCTGCGCAGGGCTCTCATCCTCCCACCCGACCACACGCGTCTGAATTCGCAGGCAGGCCCGATAACGGCAATGGCTTACGATATTATGACAAAGGCCGGCGTGAAGGTTGATGTAATGCCCACGCTCGGTACCCACAATGCGATGACGGAGAAACAGCTCCGGATGATGTTCGGCGATTCGATTCCCCTGGAGGCATTCAAGATCCACGACTGGCGCGGCGGCATAGTCCGCAAGGGCGAGCTGCCGGGCGAGTTCCTGTCAGAACTCTCCGGCGGCAAAGTCTCATACAGCGTCGGAGTCGAAGTCTCCAAACGCCTCTACGACGGCTATGACCTGATCCTATCCGTAGGACAGGTCGTGCCGCATGAGGTCGTCGGCATGGCAAACTATACGAAGAACATCGTCGTGGGCGCCGGCGGAGCGGATATAATCAACAAATCGCACTTCTTGGGCGCCGTCTGCAACATGGAGACGATCCTCGGCCGGGCAGACACGCCCGTGCGCCGTCTCTTCAACACCGCCGTCGACCGATTCCTCTCCGACCTGCCGATCCTGTACGTGCAAACCGTGGTCGAGCAGGACTACAACACTCGCGAAATGTGTCTTCGCGGATATTTCGCAAGCGAAGACGCCTTCGCCTACGAAGCCGCAGCCAAGCTGGCCCGCGAGGTCAACGTGATCTTGCTGGACCGCGAGCCCAAAAAGGTCGTGGTCTATCTGGATCCGCATGAATTCCAGAGTACATGGCTGGGCAATAAATCGATCTACCGCACTCGCATGGCAATCGCCGACAGAGGCGAGCTGATCGTTCTGGCGCCCGCCCTGAACGAATTCGGAGAGGATCCGCAAATTGACAAACTGATCCGCAAATATGGCTATCGCGGCACGCCCGCCACGCTCAAGGCCGTCGAGAAAAACGAGGATCTGAGAGCCAATTTGGGAGCCGCAGCCCACCTGATACACGGCTCATCGGAAGGACGCTTCGACATCACCTACTGCCCTGGCAAAGGCGGAGTCTCGCTGGACGATGTCCGCTCAGTCGGCTTCAACGCCGCACCATACGACGAAACCACGAAACGCTACG
The DNA here is from genome assembly GCA_964405775.1 of uncultured Lentisphaerales bacterium. GTDB lineage: Bacteria > Verrucomicrobiota > Kiritimatiellia > RFP12 > UBA3636 > JAAZFF01. Next base: position 13,074 of record CAYOPG010000016.1, on the reverse strand, counting down.
ATCCCGACAAACTCCGCGACGGCTTCAATACGATGCCTGATGGCGAGGAGATATTCTACATCAGCAACCCCGCCTTGGGTCTCTGGGCGTACCGTGGCAAATTTAATGATTAAAACGCCATGACTCCTGAAGAAGAGAAAATTTTCAAGGGGATCTTGTTCAACCCTGGCGATTCGGAACTGAAGGCAATTAAGATGCGCTCTCACAAACTGAGCGCGCAATTCAGCGCCCTGAATGAAGACGATGTAGAACTCCGCGCCCATATCTTATCCCTGATGATAGGAGAATTCGGCGAAGGCAGTTTCATACAAGGCCCGGTGTTTTTCCACTACGGTAAACACACAAAAATCGGAAAGCGCTGCTTCTTCAACTACAATCTGACGATTCAGGACGACGCTAAGGTCACGATTGGCGACGACTGCAACTTCGGCCCAAACTTCACGATCGTCACGCCCGTGCATCCAATGCTCCCGGACGAGCGTCGCTGCATGTTGGACAAAGACGGCATCAAACGGCATTTCTGCTATGCCAAGCCGGTTGAGATCGGCAAAGACTGCTGGTTCGGTGCGAACATCGTTGTATGCCCCGGTGTGAAGATCGGAGACAACTGCGTCATCGGCGCCGGAAGCGTGGTGACTCGCGACATTCCCTCCAACTCCTTTGCCGCCGGCAACCCCTGCCGCGTGATCCGCGACATAACCGAAGCGGACACCATGCTTAACAAGCCCGACATCCTGGCCGACAACCGTCCGCTTGGGGAATAGTTCCGATTCACTGAGTTATGTTGCAAGAATCCATAAACCCGCTCTTAGGTTGCTCTCTTGTCCGGTTGGCGTCACCGTGTTAGAATCGTGTCATGGATATTGAAAGAAACATGGGGAGGCAGCCAATTGCCGATATTATAGAGGAGCTCGGGCTTGCGCCGCACGACATCGTTGCGGCATCCGCCGTTCCGATGACGCACAAGATGGTTTCGCGCGCAACCAAAGGACGAAGGCTTACTTTGCACACTAAACGAATTGTGGTCGACGCTCTTAACCGCGCCGCTGGCACCTTCTATTCCGACAAAGAGCTTTTCAACTACTGAGCCAACTTAGGGCACGAGTCGGTGTAAGACGATTTCTGGGGGGCAGTTGAGGCGGAGGGGAACGCCGCATGAGCCGGTTCCAGTTGATGTCCAGCCCTGTGTGGAGCCCTCTGTCCAGTGGCCGCGTAGGACATGTTTTGCTCCCTGATCCTTGTAGGTGCGCAGCATTCTGCCGCTTGGAAGGCAAATCTGGCCACCGTGGATATGGCCGCAGAGCATGATGTCCACATTGTGTTCGACGGCTTCCTTGTGTATGCCGGGTGAGTGCGAAAGCAGAATCTTTACGGCGGCGTCTTCTGTGCCTGTGAGCGCTTTGTCGAGATCGTGCGTGGCGAAGATATTGGGGTCGTCTACGCCTGCTATCGCAATGCTTTCGCCACCCCGTTCTATTCTCGTGTTTTCGTTGAGGAGTACACATATCCCCATGTCTTCCAAAACGGGGACATCCTGCATAGAGTCATGGTTGCCCAATACGCAATACACAGGCGCGTCTCCAAACGCCGGCATTAGAGAGCGCATTTCGACAAGAGCCCGACCATCCGTGTGAATCGTGTAGTTGTTTATGTCGCCCGTCACCACCGCCACGTCGAAGCTCAACGATTTTATGCGCTCATGTATTACCTGCGTCAGGTTGGTGTCTAGATCAAGATGAAGGTCGCTAAGATGCAGTATCGTGAAGTCGTGGAGCGAGTCGGGAATCCCCGCTATTTGAAAGGTATTCTCGCGCACAACTGGATTCATGAATTCACGGTGCGCCCGGTTCCATAGTCCAGTGGTTTTGAATGCGAGGTTGACGATAGGGCGTGCAATTCGCATAGGGCAAATATTTATACGCCCGCCCAGACGCTGTTCGCGGGTGTTTTCGGTGTGGAGTCGTTTTGCGAGGAGTTTGCTCCCCATACGGGCCTCTATCCCGCGTTTTTGGTCGGGTGTCAGGCCACTCTCCCTTTGGGATTTATCAGGAGCGGTAATTTGGCGCCTCGCGTATGATTTTCACATCGTGGGGATGCGCCTCCATCACGCCGGCATTCGTGACACGCACCACCTTGCCGGTTTCGCGCAGCTCTTCGATGTTGTGTGCGCCGCAGTAACCCAGCGACGAGTGAAGCCCTCCGCAGAACTGGTTCATTATCTGCTTAACCGTTCCCGCGTATGGGACGATGCCCTCGATTCCCTGAGGAACAAGATCCTCTGCCGCGGTGCTTGCCTGGGCGTAGCGTTCCCGGCTGCCTTTGCCGGCGACCATGGCGGCCAGGCTGCCCATGCCGCGGTAAACGACATAATGGCGACCTTCGTGTATGATTTTCTCTCCAGGGCTCTCCTCGGATGCCGCCAGCACTGAGCCGAGCATGACGGATTCGGCGCCTGCGACAAGCGCCTTGGGTACGTCGCCGGAATGGCGTATGCCGCCGTCGGATATGACAGGTATAGATCCCTTGAGGGCGGAATAAGCGTTGTAAACAGCCGAGATCTGGGGAACGCCGACGCCGCATACTACGCGCGTCGTGCAGATCGAGCCAGGACCGATTCCTACTTTCACTGCGTGCGCACCACAGTCGCGGAGAGCCAAAGCGCCTTCGCCGGTTGCCACGTTGCCCGCTATTATGTCGATATCCGGGTAGTGCTTGGCTATCCACTTGACCATATCCATTATGTTCTTCGTATGGCCGTGAGCGCTGTCCACCACAATAGCGTCGACTCCTGCTTGGGCGAGAATATCGACGCGTTCCTGATCGTTACCTCCGCTGACCGCTGCGGCGACGCGCAGTCTGTACTGGGAATCGCGGTTCGCCATCGGGAGGTTGTTCTCAATCAGGTTGTGTACGTCCGTGAAGCTGTATAGGCCAGCAAGGCGCCCGTTGCTGTCCACTAGCGGGAGCTTGCCTTTTTTGTTGTGACGCATCAGCTTGTACGCCTCTTCCAAACCGGTGCCGACTGGCGCGGTTATCAAGTTCTGCGTCATAACTTCCTCAACCTTGACGTTTACGTCTTCGACGTAGGCGATGTCCTTAGACGTAAGCACACCCACCACGCGGTCGCCGTTGTCTAGAATCGGGAACCCGCTGAAGCTGTATTGCTTCTCCTTTCGGATCGCTAGAATTTCGGATATAGTCTGACCTACTTTGAATGTGACCGGATTATGGATCAGCCCGTTGAGGTGGTGCTTGACTTGGCTTACCTGATCGGCCTGCGCCTCCGGGGCGATATTCTTGTGTATGACGCCTATTCCTCCGAGCATCGCCATAGAGATTGCCATGCGTGCTTCGGTGACCGTGTCCATCGCGGCGCTCACGAACGGTATGTTAAGGTTGATCCTCGAAGTAAGGCGCGTTTCAAGAAGAGTGGAGTCCGGATGGAAGTCCGCGTATTGTGTGACGAGCGAAATGTCGTCGAAAGTCAATCCCTCGAATGGGAATTGCTTCATGAAATCTGCAAAATATTTATTCATCTTTTCGCTTGCTCCTTGGCTAATGCACAGTCCCTGCCCGTTGTCTTTTCCAAAGCAGTTTATAATGGAAGAGAGCTTTTTTACAAGTAAAATCCGCTGAAACCACCGAAACGGTCACAAAAATCCCCAAAAACATGTGCTCCGGGTGCGGATTTGTTGGTAATGTGGGAGGCGACAGTCTTGAAAGCCCCGTATACTGGAGAGTTCTTCGACTGATCGCCACCCACATTACCAACAATGGTGTCCGGTATTTGACGGATGCGCTCGTTTCAGAACCACGCGGCTCTCGGCTTCGGTGTCCATGGCTATGACATACCGCGCAGTGTTGTTTTCACAATTCCTGTGTTGCGGGCGACTCTTATAAACGGTATTATGCAGGCATGAAAACGGAGGGGCATTCATGGAGTTTTACATACAATCGAGCGCATTATAAAAATGAAAGTAAACCAAAACCTTGTTATATCTCTCCTGCTCTTCAGCGCAGTGTTGCCGGTGTATGGGAAGGATGTGGGCGATCTTGGTACAGGCGTTTCATACCGCCAAATCTCAGATAAAGACGCCCCGCTTTCAATCCACGTGCTTGAGATAGACAGACGGCAGCCGGATTTGTATTTTACTGCGTCTGTCGGCAAGATGATTAAAGGCAAGGAGACCGTGCAGCGCATGGCAGAGGGTATGCCAAAGGGAAAAGGTCAGGCTCTTGCGGCAGTGAATGGCGGGTATTTCGAGTTCACTAAAGAACCGGCGTTTTTCGGCGCAGTATCAGGCATCTCTATCATTGAGGGCGAGTTGCTCAGCGGTCCGCGAAGCACGTCATTGTGTTTCACGGCTGACGGCACACCGTCAATAAGGCGCGTGCGGTCTGACTTCAAGATAACCTGGCCGGATGGCTCGACAGCGTCCTTCGGTTTGAACCGTCCGACAGCGGATTACGACAGCAACGTCAGGGGGACCGCGCTGGTGATTTTCACTCCGGCATACGCGCCTTCAACAGGTGTAACCAATGTCAGGGAAATTGTTCTTGGTCCGGCAGATCCCGCAGCGTGGTTGCCACTATGCGCGAGTCGTGACATGCGTGCCAAAGTGCTTGAAGTGCGCAGGGAGGGGAATGCCCCAATAGCCCCAGGCACGCTTGTCCTGACCGTTTCCCGCAAAGCCGAAGACAGCACACCCGCGCTTGCTCCCGGGGATGTGATAACGATCGGCACGGCCTTCAGCGAGGATATGTCGGATGTAGTCACGGCCATAAGCGGTGAACCTCAAATCTTAAAAAAAGATGAGGTGCCAGAGGTTGTTGACCCCGCCAAGCCCGGCCCGCGCGCGCCGCGGACGCTTGTGGGGTACAACGACAAAAGTGTCTTCCTCGCTGTCGTCGATGGCAGGCAGGAGAAGTTGTCAAGAGGCATGAGTTTCAGCGAGGCTTCTGCGTTCATGCGGGAACTTGGTTGCGACGAAGCCATCAACATGGACGGCGGGGGATCCTCCACATTTTGGCTTGCGGGCAAGGTAGTGAACTCGCCCTCGGACGGTGTACAGAGAGCGATCGGGGATTGCCTTGTTCTAATGCGGCGTCAAGCACCGGCCAGTAAATAACGGGACTTCCCCATTTTTGTGGCGTCTTGCGGGAAGCAACCCTGAGGCACAATCAGGCGTTGTCTTTGAGAAATTGCGCGTATACTTCTTCGCCGGTGCCGTAGTGCTCGATTATGTAGTCCATATCCTTGTCGCCACGACCGGAAAGGTTAACAAGGATCGACAGAGGTTTGGAACCGGAGTTCTGGCGGGCGAGGCGTATGGCGTGCGCGACGGCGTGAGAGGATTCCAGTGCCGGAATGATGCCTTCCAGACGAGACAATACAAAGAATGCCTCAACAGCTTCTTTGTCATCTGCCGTGAAGTATTTGGCGCGGCCGATTTCGTGCAGGTAACTGTGCTCCGGGCCGGTTGAGGGGTAGTCGAGTCCGGAAGCCACGGAGTACACGGGGGCGGGCTCACCCTTCTCGTCTTTCAGCATGATGCTGTTGAAGCCGTGCATGATGCCTTCGCTGCCGTAGGTCAGAGAAGCGGCATGGTCGCCGAGTTTTGGTCCGCGGCCGAGCGGCTCGACACCGTGAAGATCGCTGCGTGCGTCGAGGAATCCAGAGAAAATTCCCATGGCGTTGGAGCCGCCGCCGACGCATGCCGCTACGACGTCAGGGTCCTCGCCCGTCATCTCGAAATACTGCTCCCTCGCCTCAACGCCAACCACGTGTTGAAAGTCGCGCACCATCATCGGGAACGGATGCGGTCCAACGACCGATCCGATGCAGTACAGCTGTGTGACGGGATCCTTGAGATAAGCATCGAAGCATGCGTCTACAGCCTCCTTGAGCGTTTTCAGCCCGTGTGTGACGGGAACCACGCGCGCCCCCAGAAGCTTCATGCGGGCGACGTTCGGCGCCTGTTTCGCTATGTCGACCTCGCCCATGTATATGTCGCACTCCATATTGAAATATGCCGCTGCCGTGGCAAGGGCCACACCATGCTGGCCGGCTCCCGTCTCTGCGATGATTTTCTTTTTGCCCATGTATTTTGCGAGAAGCCCTTCTCCCATGCAATGGTTGAGTTTGTGGGCACCTGTGTGGTTTAAATCCTCGCGTTTCAGGTAGATCTGGCAGTTCCCGATTTTGCGCGAGAGGCGCTGGGCATGGTAAACGGGTGTTGGGCGGCCCTGGTAGTGCGTGCGAATCGAACGCAGTTCGGAAATGAAATCGTAAGAGCGCGAAATGGTGTCGTACGCATCGCGGATCTCGTGCATGATTTGCTTTAGATCCTCTGGTATGTAGCTTCCCCCGAAGTGACCATAGAACCCATCGTAGTCTGGATAGCTGTGCAGGTAGTCTTTGTAGTTGTTGCTTTTCATGGTTTGTGGCTTGGTTTATTTGCTTGGAGGGAGAACGTTTTTAGGTGGGTGCGCTTTGTTTGGAGGAGGGGTGGCAGACGGTGGGGATGCGAGCGTGTTTTTTCTAATTCCAGAACCGGGCCGAGGCCGCGGTCCGGGGTTGCCAGGAGCTTCAACTGGTGAGGAAGTGTTTGGGGCGATATTTGATGTTCTTGCCGTTGGTGTTCCGGACGCTTCACCCCTCAGAGCCTGTGCGGAGGGAAGCTGGCGCTGAAGTGCTTCGTAGCGCGCTTTGTTCGAAGGATGGGTCGACAATATGCTCATGTATCCGGGGGTGGCTCCCTCCTTTTCGTAAGCGCGTTTCCATAACCTGACGGCGGCGGCAGGGTCGAAACCTGCTCTAGCCATGTACTGCATGGATACGCTGTCTGCCTCGAATTCATCCGTCCGCGAATACTTGGGTACTACGAGTCCGTTGTAAAGTTGGAAGGCGGAGTCCGCGACTGTTTGCCACCTTGAATCCTCCTGTGTTGCGGCGAACACCCCAAGTCCAGAGAGGACGAGCTGCATCGGCATTTGCTTTGTCATTGCCTCTGTCGAGTGGCGGCACACGACATGCGCTGTTTCATGGGCTATGACCGCCGCCAATTCGTCGTCTCCAGACACCAGACCTTTTTTAGGATCCCATATTCCGGTGAAGACGGCGATTTTGCCTCCGGGCACGGCGAACGCGTTGACAACCTCGGATTCGAAAAGTGTAACCGAGAAGTCAAAAGTATCGCGCATCCCCGTGGCGTCAAAAATTCGGGCTGCGATGTTCTCAACACGCCGCGTCTCTCTGGCGTCCCTGCTGACAGTGCCGGTTCCGTCCTTCGCCATTTGCGCTTTCATCTCCTCAAACGTCTGATTGCCGAGGGCTATTTCATCGCTCACAGAGTAGAAGTTTCTGGTTCGTTCTCCAGTAACTAAATCCATGGTGCTTGTGGCGCAGGATGTCGCAAGAAATGCCGCCGCTGCAGTTGCCATGACGGCTACAATAAAGTTGCCTGGGATGTGTTTGCGCATTCTTTGGGTCCTTTCTTTAGGTTGCGGTTCGAGTTGACGTTTAGACGACCAGACATTCGGGTAGGGGCGTGGCTCCATTCCTCATCGGGCATTGTCTGTCTGTTTACTAAACTTAATGTTACCATTTTCGGCACGTATTTGAATAGTGGCGTTTTGCTCGACTGGCAGGATGGCAGAGGCTTCGTGGAAGGGTGAAGACTCTGCCACGCGGAAATCCGCCCATCCATCGGCTGTTGGTTCGAATCCGAACGCTATCATAGGCAGAAGCGCGGCTGGGCCGGAACTCCACGCATGGCACAGGCTTCTTCCGTATGGGCGGCCGTAGAAAACCAGCGACTCTTCGGCGGTGGCTTTCTCATCAAACGCCTCATAGAAAGTTGTGGCACCCATTTTTGCCATGCCTCCCCATATCCTGCGTATGCGCGATATCGCCTCCAGAGCGTTGCCGGCCGTGTGCAATGCGAGAATCTCAAGCGATGCCATGTACGGTGTGCCTACAGCCGGCATTTCATCCTTTGCAAGCGCCTTGGCGATCCGCGCCGACTTCTCTTCCGAGGCTACGCCCGAAAGCACCGCGAGGAAATTCGGATGGCGAAGGAACGGGGAGTCCGGGGCGCCGGGCTTGGCGCGGAAAAGGCCCGCGTCGCGGTCGTAAGCGCTATCTATGAGGCGCGCTTTGAGGGCGGCCGCCTTTTCGTGGCAGAGTCTAGACAATTCCACATCTTCCAGACGTCGGGCTAGTTCGGCGGCAGCGAGCAGTGCCCAGTGATAGAGCATCTGCAGTGCGGTGTCCTTCTCCATTTTCAGCCAGTCTATGAAACACCAGCCACTGCCCGTCGGGAGGAGACCTCCGTTGCTTTCGGCTATGGCGATTATGTCATGCAGTATTTCGCGTATTAGCGGATATTGCTGGACAAGAAAGCCGCGATCCCCGAAATACAGTTGATACTTGTCGTGACAGATGAAATACCAGAGTGTGTAGTCAATTATACCGTTCAGGTGCTTTTCTTTTATCCCGGCGCGGCCGATCGCAGCCAGAGTGCGTCGAACCGGCATGGGGTCGGCGAAGGTGTAGGCATTGGCCATGAGGCTGATGGCGAGATCCCCCAGCCAAGGGAGGCGGTCGCGTTTGATGCCGTCGAGAAAAAATTTGCGGTTGCAGAGATGCAGCGTATAGGCGGACTGTTTCCAGATGTAATCGAGTTTTTCGTCGGCGTTGAACATTCCGCGCAGGATGGCGCCGTTCGTGATGGATTGGCAAGTAACAACGACGGGAGTGTCGGATTCAACGCTGGCATAGCGGAAGGCGAGCGGCAGCGGCGTGCGCCAGTGTCCGGGCTCCGTTTGAGTCAGAGCCGTGCTTTGCTCGAAGTGCGTTGCGTTACGGTTTTCCATTTCGGGAATTGATTCCCCTACGTGCAGGGTGGGGTCGGATCGGGATTCGATTTCTATGTATGCGAAGACTTCGCATGATGCATCGTACCGACCGGGCGCGAACTCGACTAGATCGTGGGGGACGGTCAGTTCTGGTTCATGCTGGAATTCGTCGCGATCAGCCGTTACGAATTCTGAACCGTCGATGGACGTCTCCCAGCCGTCCGCTGGTTCGAAGCGGATCGAAGGGATCGCTTCGCGTGTGTCGGGTACGGTAACTTCCAGCAGGAGAATGCCCGCCCGTGGCGTTGTGAGCGACGCCGAGAGCCCATTGCGATTGACCTCGACCGTGGCACCGTCAAGCGTTGCGCTCACTGTGCCAACGGCGTCAAATTGGAACGCGCCTTGCTCGACGTGTTTGCGGAAGAACGATGTAGCCACTGGTTCGTGGAAACATCCGGGATAGCCTACTTTCAACTTAAGTGGGACGATCTCGCGCCTCATTCGCGAAAGCAGGAAGCATGGATATTCGGATGGGGGATAAAGCCACAAGATGTTTTTCTGCCGCGAGACTTGTTTTGTGTTGTTTGGGTTCCGCATTTCAGGTTTCTTGGAGCTGCTGATTCCGTTACGGCTGGATGCAAGAGAGGAGTCTTATCAGAGACGCGGGCCGAAATCGGGGGATGCGGGGATTGCGGCCACGGTGTCGGCTATAAGCTGTGCGCAATGGTCAAGATCGTTGAGAGACACAACCTCCACTGCGGAGTGCATGTAACGCAGAGGTATGCTGATTTGCGCTACGGGCACGCCCGAACGCGTTTGTCGGATCGCGAACGCATCTGTGCCGTTGCCTCGGTTGCGTGGCTGGATCTGAACGTCCATTTTAGATTTTTTTGCCACGGAGAAAACTATCTCGTTGAGCTTGTGATCGTATGTCGGGCCAACACCGACGACGGGGCCTCCGCCGAGCTTTACCGTACCGGTTTTTTTCGGCATGCCGCCCGGGTCGTCGCTGGCGAACGTCACGTCTACAGCGATTCCCGCATGAGGGTCAACTCCGAATGCGGCAGTCGTCGCGCCTAAAAGGCCAACCTCCTCCTGCGTGGCACTGACAGCGTGCACGGCGACGTTCAGCTTGCGGCCTTTAAGCCTGCGTAGAGCGTCGATGACGACAAACACGCCCGCTCGGTCGTCGAAGGCGCGTGCCGACACGCGCCCGTTCATGAGTTCGCGCCATCCTGATTCGACAATCCCGGGCGATCCCAGTGGCAGAGCGGCTAGGGTTTCTTTGGCGGATTTCGAGCCTATATCTACCCATAGGTCGGAAATTTCCTTGACGCCTTCCTCACGTTCTTTGGGTGTCATAAGGTGTATTGCCTTGCGGCCAATTACGCCGCGGATCAGTTTACCTCCAGTGCCTTGGAAAACGACTCTCTCTCCTTGGAGCAGTTGGAGGTTGACGCCTCCGACAGGCTGCACGAAAATGAAGCCTTTGTCGTCGACGTATTGTGTCATGAGGCCAATTTCATCGCAATGAGCGTCGAGCATTATTCTGAATGGGGCGTCGGGGTTAACTACGGCATGCAGGTTGCCGTGGCAGTCCATTGTGACCGAGTCTGCGTATTTGCCCACGTAATCGGCGACGATGCGTTGTCCGGGTGTTTCCCAACCACTTGGTGTTATTGATTCGCAAAGTGAACGGAGAAAATCGATTTGTTGTTTTTTCATTGTTTTTCCTACTGAATAAAAGTGATGAATTTGGCTTCGGCCTCGACAATGCCTTCGCGTGACGTCGGGGTGATTGCAATAGATTGCAGGCGGTGTGGAACCGAGTCATTGCTAAGAGTGGCGATGATTCTTGAGAGCGCTTCGATATCGATTGAGGTCCACTTGGCAGTGGTTGTTTTCATGTGCAGGTTGGAGACGGGGCGAAACTCGTCAGTTTCAACAAGCTGTGCAGGCTGTGCCTGCGGAATCACCTCTGCGATACTGGCTGCGACAGATTTGCGCGGGGCGTCAGTCGCTGCAATCAGAATTACTTGTGACAATGCGTTGTCGTATGATCTGGACGCGGCGAGGGCTGGCGAGAGTTCGCTGGCGAGTTCATTGTTTCGTGCGACCACAGCGTTGGCAGCTTGTATTTTTCTTATGCACCAAGCGGCAAGAAGAAAGGATACGCACCAGACGGCAACAAGTATTGCGCCCATGGCGGTTGTCCGGTTCATTCTGTTTAAGGGTTTGGTTGTCATTTGTTTGCGGGGTACACGGAAAAGTCGTATGAACCGTCTTCATTACGCACTGGCTGTTCCGTGAGTGCGGTTTTGATCCTGGAATCGTTTATTTCGCGGACGAATGACGCTATGGTTGATTCATCGGGTGCGGTTCCCGAGGCGGTGAGTCCCGCGGAGTCGATAAAAACGTGGTGCAGAGTGACGGAGTGTTTTCTGCACACGGGCTCTATGGCTGATATTGCCGTTGCTATGGAGTCGTTGGCGAACGCGACCACTGCGTTGTCTATGTTCTGCCCCGCGGCGTCGAGTGCGGTTTTTATTCCTTTGGAGCCTTTTGCGTCTACTTTGTAGCCGGCGACTTTATTGATTTGGAGCTGGATTGAATTGCGTGAGGCTTCCGCGTTTGCGTTCGCCTTGGCAAGCGAAAAAAGTGACGCTGCGGCGATGGCTGCCGCGCACACCACTGTTATGGCGCTGAAACGAAGCGCGGGCGCCGCATGTCGCCGTGATTGTGCGGGGTGCAGGAAAGTGCCGGAGCGTAAGTTGGAATCGTAACGTGTGGCGTCGTTTACTTCGCCGTCTGCCGCCAAAGCGCGCGCGAGGAAAAAGAGGGGAGACTGCACAGACTTTATTTCAGCTCGGTGCGTTTTTTGAAATTGTGCAAGCGACTCCGCAGTCGTGCCGTGTTCATCTCCGGCGCAGATGCATACAATGCCTTCGGGAATTGTTCCCAGTGCCAGACGGAGACGGCGGGGAGGTTCTTCAGGTGAAGTTTTGAACACGCTTTGCCCTGAAAGATTCTGTCCGGTTCCCGTCAGCATGAGAGTGTAATCCCGATTCGCTATTAAAACGGCGCGCGGTTCTTCTGAGTTTTTTGGAGGGAATTCTTCGATCGCCTTAGCCCACACAACGACTGCAGGGGGCACGATGCGCACCGGGTTGCACTGGAGGGAGGCAAGAGATGAAATTAGGTTCTCGAGGTCTGAATTTCGGACAGCGTGAGCAATGCAGTGCGGAGGCGTCTGCATAAAAACATATGAGCATTCAGAGGCGGGGAATGGGAGCTGAACATCAAGGAGAGAGGGGAGGATGCGGAGGATTTTATCCTCTGGAAGCGGCGGCGTGTTGAGTCTGAGCATCAGAGCTTCTTGAAGGTTGACTGGAGCGCTGCACGCAGAGCCGTCTGACAGTGCGCGTTTGAGTTCCGGCGATGCATCGTTGTTGGTCTTTTCGAAAACAACTGTGCCGTGAAGTATGCCGGCAATCCTCAGGACACCGGCATCTGTAGAATCGATGCCTAAAGACACAGCTGATAGTTTTCTGGATTTCATCGTCTGTGCGCCGCGGTTCTCATTCATCAAACTGACGTCTGTGCGGATGCCTGTGGCGGCGGCGCGACGATCGCCTTTTGCCTCTTGTGGCGACGCTTGCCATGTCCAGTTCGCGTTTTTCGCGTTTTTCGCGACTTTTAATTATGCCGTTTCTGATCCAGCTGAAAATCAGTGCGGCAGCGAAAAAAGCACCACCGGATCCCAGCATGATCCAAGCGGTTTCGACGATTGGTCCCGGACGAGTTTCGTGTGGGTTGCCCATGTATAGAATCGCCAGAAGAGTTCCGCCGATAATCATCACTATGGCTGGAAGCGTGAACGAAACGAACATTAAGTTCATCCGCTTTCTTACTACCGCCTCGCTTTCGCCGCTGGAACGTGCTTTTCTTCTACCGCTGTGGTGTCGCCGGTGCTTGGATCTGCGGCGCACCGTTTGCGATCCTGAGACAGTGGCGGCCGCTGTTCCTGTGCTGCTATTATTTGTGTCGTCGCTCATCATTAGTGGGGAATGGTGCCGGGAGGGGGGATCGAACCCCCATGGTGTTGCCACCGGCAGATTTTGAGTCTGCTGCGTCTGCCATTCCGCCACCCCGGCGTAAAAACGTTTAGAATCCTAACACAAAAGAGCCTACAGGGGCAAAGGGAAAAATAAAACG
>CAYOPG010000015.1:0-36262 GCA_964405775.1 uncultured Lentisphaerales bacterium | reverse complement strand
CGCGATTATTGTAATATCGCATCACGTTGTAAGATTACTGCCATCTAGCTACCCCTCCACGGTGGCGGGGTGGACACTCTGCCACACGCGATTATTGTAATATCGCATCACGTAGAAATGGGGCTTCAGGGCGCTATAATCAATCTAGACGCTGAATAGAGGTTGGATGCAGAAAGGCAGCGGGAATATTGTATCGAGCTGGACGAGGCTAGGATCGACGCCAGGGATGTCTGTTGCACGCTCCGGGCCGAAGAGCAGCCGCACCATAGACTTGCGGTCAAGCTCCACAACGGCTCCCCCAGAGCCTATATCAGCCTCTTCGAAACCGCCTCCTGGCAGACTCATCCGAAGCGTCACCCCAAAACCTTTGGGCAAACGGGCTTCAATGTAAGGGGCATATTGCTCAACTGTCTTTCTTATGGAAACCACAAGCAGCATCTGTCCGGCAAAACCCACGCCGGAGCTTTCTGCGCGCAGCCGCTCGTTCAACCCCTTGTCAACTGGCGAAACGAACGCAGAGACTCCTCCAAGCCGCACCGCGGCAGTTTTTACAATCTTTACGATGCCTTCGACCGCCCCACTGTACTCGACGATCCTTTTTTCCGCGGGGGAAGCCACTGCCCATGCCACGGGTGAGGAAGAGTTGCGACCGTGGGCCATGAAAAGCTCTCCCGCCTTTCTTGTAATGCGCACAGAGTAGTTCTCAAGCGAATCGGAGACATAAACGCAAGAAGCTCTCATTGCAAACATATCTTCCGTAATAACCGCGTCTTCGCATTTTTCCTGCGAGACCAGAAACGAGTCGTCTGCAGAGTGACCTATCTTTTCCGAAATAGAATAGTTGTAGCCGCTGAGGATGTATTCCCACCCGAACCTGCCGTAGCGGTCGCGCCTGCCGCCAAGCCATGAAACCGCCGCGCCCTCCTCCTTCATTCTCGCAATCGTGGCATTGAGCAGTCGTGTCATGCCACCTCGGCCAGTCATCTCCGGAGCCGTCGCCACCTGCCCAAGCCCAATTGCGGAAATTTTGCAGCCGGCGATGTTGAGCGTCGAAGGATGGCTGCCTGCAGCGGCAACAATGCGTCCCTCATCGCGCAACACAAGAAACCTTCCGGCCTTCTCTTCGCTATCGCGGAACAAATCAGGAGAGATGTCCTCGAACCTCGCATGGCCTGGTGTGCGTTCGGAGAAAACACGATGCAGAAAATCGAGCAGTTCGGGCAGATCCCCCCTGTGCGCCATTTCCGGATGGGGCAGATTATCCATCATTAAGCAACTGTTACTCCATACATCATACGTGGTAAAGGTCAGGCAATGAGCAGGGTAGAGGCAACACCGTATCCAGAGAGGCGAGATCGCGTCCCACGCCGGGAACTTGCGTGGCGCGCTCTGGCCCGAATAGAAGCCGAGCCATGAGTTTGCGGTCTAGCTCAACAACCGGCCCGCCTCCGCCGATGGAAGCTTCCTCACATCTGCCGCCGGGCAGTCTCATTCGTAAAGTCGCACCGAAGCCCGCGGGCAGCCGCGAATTGATGTAAGGAGTATACTGTTCCAGAGTTTTTTTAATCGAAACCACGAGCAGCATGTGACCGCCGAATGTCATGCCGGAGCTTTCGGCACGCAACCGCTCGTTGAGATCTTTGTCGGCAGGGGATGCGAACACCGATGCTCCGCCGAAACGCACAGCCGCAACCTTAACGAGGTGCAATATTCCGTCCACTGTACCACAGTATTCCGCGAGTTTTTTGGCACCAGGGAAAACGATTGTCCATGCGACAGGCTCCGAGGAACCGCGTGGGCGCGCCACCCAGAGTTCAGCTTCGGATCTCTGCATGACCACAGAATAATTAGCCATTGTATCGGATATGTAGGAATTGGAGCCGCGCATTGCAAACAGTTCGTCTGTCATGACGGCGTCCGTGCACTTCTCCTGCGTCACATGAAACGAATCGTCGGCGGTACGCCCAATCTTTTCGATAAAGCTGTGGTTATAGCCTCGAAAGACAAATTCCCAGCCGAACCTTCCGTAGCGATCGTGGCGTCCGCTCAGCCATGAGAGGGCTACCCCCTCCTCTTCCATACGTGCAATCGAAGCCTCCAGCAATTGAGACATGCAGCCACGCCCCGCCATCTCCGGCGAAGTCGCGACCTGCCCGACGCCGGCGATCGTAACTTTGCAGCCGGCAGTATTCAGCGTCAAAGGATATGTGCCGACTGAGGAAACAATTTTACCACCGCGGCGCAGCACTAGGTGTCTACCCGCCTTTCCCTCATCGAGGAACATATCGGGGTAGAGCCATTCGAAGCGCGGGTGTGTCGGATTATTGGCTGAAAACACACCTTTCAGGAAATCAAGCAACTCCGGCATGTCCGCAAGTGTTGCCTTTTCCGGTAGTGACTTATGAATTTCTTTCACTATCTAACACCTCTGACTCTCTCGGTAAACGCTTAATGCCAACGCCCTTCTAAATTGCCAGCATGCGCTCTATCGGCAACCGGGCTCGATCCATCAATGCCACGTCCAACTCCACTGGATACTGCATTTTTTCCAATGAGTCCACAACGCTTTCCACTTTGATCTTTTTCATATTGTGGCACGTTGGCAGCGGATTCATCGGTATGAACTCCTTGCCGGGATTCTCTTTGCGCAAGCGGTGAATAATACCGTGCTCCGTACCTACGATAATTTTTAGCGCAGCAGTTTCCTTCGCAAAACGGAGCATGCCGCCGGTGCTGAGAGCGTAATCGGCAATTTCCAAAACTGCGGGGGAGCATTCGGGGTGCACAACCATAACGGCATCGGGATGCTCGGAGCGGATCTTCTTTGCAGCCTCGGGCATGATCATGTTGTGAATGGGGCAATAGCCTGGCCAAAGCTCCATCTTGCGACCGGTGAGGCGCATGATGTTCGCACCCAGATTCTGATCTGGCAGGAACATTATCTTTTTGTCAATTGGTATGGAGTGGATTATTTTCTCCGCATTCGCGGACGTGCAGCAGATGTCGACCTCGGCCTTAACTGCGGCGGTCGTGTTAACGTACGCCACAAGCACGGTGTCAGGATGCGCCTCGCGATATTCGCGGACCGCGTATGCCGGCGCCATGTCGGACATAGGGCAGCCAGAGCTGGGCTCAGGGTGCAGAACAATCGATTGCGGAGAGAGAATTTTAGCGGTCTCCGCCATGAACGAAACGCCGCAGAAGACGATCACCGACTTCTCCGCGTTCTTTGCCTTGATGCTAAGTTCAAGGGAATCGCCGACAAAATCCGCGATATCCTGCACCGGACCTTCGACATAGTTATGCGCCAGAATAACGGCGTTTCGCTGCTGTTTTAATTCCCGGATCTGGTCTTTTAAACTATTAGTTTTCATAACGGAATGCGTTGGTATTGATTCTGACAAACGTGTTATTCTTTTTCAGGTGGTGATGTTTTCACTTCGGGCTTCGGGGTCACCGGCTTCAACACTCCAAGTTTTATAAGCTCGTCGCGGGGGCGCAATTGTATCGAGTCGAGCCCTATGCCCTGTGAAACGATAGAAAAAACATTGCTGTTTATAGGATGGAAACCGTGTGACAGGCAGTCGTCAAGATCCTCTGGAGTTGGCGTGTAGCGCATTACCGCCTCGCGTTCCGCGCGGTATCCAGCTCCGATGCAGTGCCCAAGAGACTGGAAAATCCGGCGTTCCATACGGTAGTCGACTTTCTCCTTGTCCCCGCCGCCTCGCTTCACCCAGCCTGCATCCATCACAACCCAGTTGTTGTACGGCGAAGCGAGAATAGGAGACAGCCCGGCTTCCTCCGAGATAACGATTATTATTTTGGCTTTCCCGGCGTGCTTATCGCTTATTGCAGCAACGAATTGCTGAACATTAGCGCCGATCTCGCCTTCCGCCGGCTCGGCTTGCACCTTGACGCGAAGCTGCTTCTGCATATATTCGCACTCGCCATCGAGCCAATCTTTGTCAAGCGCGCCGTTGTGGTTTACCAGCAGCAAGAAATTCGTGGGCGAAGTGAAGGCCTCGGGAGGAAGCGGCTTGCCGGGTTGCC
The DNA here is from genome assembly GCA_964405775.1 of uncultured Lentisphaerales bacterium. Taxonomy (GTDB): domain Bacteria; phylum Verrucomicrobiota; class Kiritimatiellia; order RFP12; family UBA3636; genus JAAZFF01. The sequence goes on along the minus strand of CAYOPG010000015.1, from coordinate 32,212 downwards.
GCGCGAAACGCACGGGTGAATTCGTGGCAGCTTTAGCCTCTGCTCTCTCTTGTTTTGAAACCGCAGGTAACGCAGCGCCAGCGGAAACAATGTCAATCACGCTTTGCGCCGGCGCCACGAACGTTGAAAAAGCAACAAACACGGAAAATACAAACGTTGATGTTTTCATTTATTAGTCTCTCCCTGATTTTCTATACTTGGCCGTCGTTAGCTCCCTCGGAGGCATCCATTGAATTCTCGTCGGCAGCCCCATCGAGTCCATGTTCGCCAGTCTCTTCCGGCAACACGATCTCCTTTAGAATATCGAGAACGCGGTCGCCTTTTTCAATTGCGCTGGTTTGTTTAAAAAAGAGTTTTGGGGTGTATTTTAGCGACACTTCCCTGGCGATGCGCGATTGGAAATCCACACGGTGGCGGCGCAGCCAGCGCATCAGCTCGTCCGACTGCTCACGCGTCCCCATGATCGAGACAAGAACCGTCGCCCCTCGAAGATCTCGAGACACCTCCACATCGACGAAAGAAATGCGCATCACCTCCGCGCCCTCGCCCTGGCCTACATGTATTAGGCTGGTGGCAAGTTCACGACGGATTATTTCATTCACACGTTTAATTCTGTCGATCTGCATTTTCCCATTCCAATCGGCAGTTGTGCCGTGTTTACAGAGCCTTTGGCAAAGCCTCTAACGAGAAGCACTCTATTATGTCGCCTTCCTGGAACTCCTCGAAGTCGGCGAGCAGTATGCCGCATTCCTGTGCCTGCGAAACCTGGTCGACCTCGTCCTTGAAGTGGCGTATAGATGCGATGGAGCCAGAATGCACCACCTTTTTGTTACGCAACACGCGTGCCTTGCCTTCCATCGTTATAACGCCGTCGAGCACAATACTTCCCGCAGCGTTGCCGATGTGGCTGAGGGCAAATATCTGCTTAACCTGCGCATGGCCGCGTACAACCTCGCGATATTCGACAGGAAGAACGTCGAGCATCTCCTGCTCGACGAAGTCCAGCAGCTCGTAGATTATGCGGAACGTCTTGATTCTAACGCCAAGATGACGAGCCTCTGAATTCACACCCGATTCTGGAGACACATTAAAGCCAATTATGATTGCGTTTGAACTCGCTGCGCGCTGCAGGTCGGTGGTAGTGATTGAACCGGTGTTCGCATACAGGATGTTGCACTGGACTTTTTCGCTCTTGATACCCTCGATGGAATCCTGCACCGCCTCGACGGAGCCTTGGACATCCGCGCGTAATATGATGTTGAGCTCAAGTTTCTCGGCTTCGTGCATCTTCTTGAAAATGTCGTCGACCGACCGCGCCTGTGTGACCCCTCCCAGAAGCTCTTCCTTCTTCCGCTGCGCATACTCCTCAGCAAGTTCGCGCGCACGCTTCTCGTTCGTCATAACCCGGAACCTGGCACCAGCATCCGGCACCCCGGAAAGGCCGAGGACATTTGCCGCACCGGAGGGGCCTATCGATTTGAGTCTGCGCCCAGTGCCATCGACTATGGCTCGTACGCGTCCATAATAATTGTCGCACAGAACCACGTCGCCCACATTCAATGTGCCGCCTGTGACCAGGACGCTAACTATCGGACCGCTGCCCGGCTTCACCTGAGCTTCGACCACTGTGCCATCGGCGCGGCGGTTCGGATTGGCTGTAAGCTCAAGAACCTCGGACTGCAAAAGAATCATGTCAAGCAAGTTCCCGACGCCGTCGCCCGTGAGCGCGCTGACCTGGCAGACCACGGTGTCGCCCCCCCATTCCTCGGGAGTCAAGTTCTCGGCCTGGAGTTGTTGCATCACGCGCATAGTGTTCGCCTGCGGCAAATCGCATTTGTTGATGGCCACCATTATTGTGACATCAGCCTCGCGCGCGTGCTTTATCGCCTCTTTTGTCTGCGGCATTATGCCATCATCCGCCGCAATAATTACAACTGCGATATCTGTCAGGCTGGCTCCGCGCGCGCGCATCGAGGAGAACGCAGCATGCCCCGGAGTGTCCAGAAAAGTTATCTTCTGACCGTTGATTTCGACAGAATACGCCGCGATGTGCTGGGTTATGCCCCCTGCCTCACCGGTAGCCACATGAGCCTCGCGGATACGGTCCATAAGCGACGTTTTACCATGGTCAACATGACCGAGGAAGGTGACAACCGGCGGCCTTGGCATGAGCTGATCGGGGCGATCCTCTGGAATGTCATCGTCTTCGCCAGCCGCTTTAAGCACCGGCCTGTTGTCGCTAGAGCGGCGGGACTTCTCCTGCTCCACAGTGAACCCGTGCTTCTCGGCGATTTTAGTGGCAATATCAGGCTCGACGCTCTGGTTGATCGACGCAAGAATGCCCATCTTCATCAATTCCGTGATGATGATATTAACGCGTGTGCCGAGCTTGTCCGCCAGATCCTTGACAACCACCGAGCCGTGCAACCTGAGCACATTTCCAGCTTCAGTCTCTTGGGCGCGGGCGGCAACATCCCTCTGTCCCTCTACTCTTGCTCCACGCCGCTGCAACTTGTCGCCTCGGTCCACCCCTGATTTCTCGGCGCTCTTTCCGCCACGCAACGAAACTTTGGCACCAGACTCCTTCGCGGATTTGGATAGCCCGCGCAACCGCACATCCTCTTCATCCTCTTCATCTACAGGATGGAACCCGCGCGGGCGCTTCTCTTTCTTAGGCGCTTTTGGCTCCGCCGACGTTTTGGCTGCAACGGGCGCAACAGCCTGTTCCGCGGTTCGCGCGGACGCCTCAGGCACAGGTGCGGACGCCGGTACAGGAGCAGGTGCGGGAGCAACAAACTCTGGCCGCGGAGCCTGCAAAGGGCGCTGGGGCAAAGAGCGCAACACGCTTTTGTCCGGCTCCGCTTCGGATTTAGCACCCGCCTCCACAACTGTGGCGGGCGCTTCTACTACGTCAGACTTCTCCGCCTGTGTCTCAGGCGCAGCTTCAGGAACAATATCTTTCTCTTTGGCTTTGAGCGGTGCCTTTGGGATACTTATTGCGCCGGAGACCTGAGGAGCCTCATCCGCAACCGGTTCCGGCACCGAACGGCTCAGGAAATCCTCCCATGCCGCGTTCGCGCGCTCTATACCTTGCTGCAACAGCTTGGATTCCGACTGGTAGATACTCTGTGCAGCCTCAAGCGAAGCCGCGTGCTTCTCGTCAAGCTTCCGCAGCATTGCGACCTTGTCATCCGCGATCTCGACAGACGACCGCTGTTTGTAGCCCGCTCGCAGAGTCTTCGCGTCATCCGCATCCAGCTCTGTGATGTACGTGAAAACTTCTACATCAAGCGCCTCGGCCTGCCTGAACAGGTCGCGCGGCGTTGTGTTGAGCTCCTTTGCTAATTCAAATAATCTCATTCAGTTTCGCTATTTTCGTCTTCTTGCGCAATATAAGCCGCGGCTGCGTTCCAAGCCAGCTCGGCAGACTTTGCTTCCAGTTGTGTATCTTCAATAAATGATTCGATCGTGGAGTTTGCGACTCCCTCGGGAGTATGGAAGCCAGCGTTGTACACCGCCTCCGCCATTTCCGCAGGTATTCCCAGCTTTGTGGCCAAGTCGTTTATTCCGTCGGACACGAGTTCTTCGAAGCTCTTAGGCGCCTCTGTCTTGACGACCTTCACGCGCCAGCCCAGCAGCGCGGCCGTGAGCCTTACGTTTTGTCCGTGTTTGCCGATCGTCTGGGTGTAATGTTCGGGCAGCACGGTAGCAAGCACAACGTTCTTGCCATCATCGTCTTTGTCAACTTTCACGCTCTCAATTTTCGCGGGAGCCAACGCGTTCATCGCGAAGACTCGTATGTCCTCGTTCCATTCTACGATATCTATCTTCTCGCCGTTCAGTTCCTGTATAACAGGCTTGATGCGGGAGCCGCGCACTCCGACGCACGCCCCTACCGGATCGACTTTCGGATCAAGGCTGCGTACCGCAACCTTTGTGCGGAATCCCGGGTCGCGCGCTATGCCCATCACCTCGATCACGCCATCCTTGATCTCCGTTGCCTGCTCCACGAAAAGCGCCTTTACGAACTCAGGCGCGGATCGGGAAAGCACAATCCCCGGCGTGCTCTGGTTCTCCTCGTTCTCCACGCGCAGTAGATACGCGCGAAACTGGTCTGTTTGTTCGAACCTGTCCGTCGGCAGCTTGTTCTTAGAGTCTAGGATAGCTTCGCCTCCGCCGTCAACCTCGCAGATGCAGTCGCCGCGTGAGACTTGTTTTACGGTAGCAGAGATGATCTTGCCGACCTGCCCCAGATAGCGCTGATATACCACTTCCCGCTCCGCATTGCGCAGATTCTGCATAAGCGCCTGCTTAGCAGCCTGCGCCGCTATGCGGCCAAAGTCCTTGGGCATTACTTTCATCGACACCACGTCGCCGATATTGGCATTCGGATCAATCAGCTTCGCATTCTCAACCGAGATGTAACCCGTCCCTGTCTGATCCTCGCTTACGACGAGATCCTGAAATGTCGTAATTTCGCAGGTGCGCGGGTCTACCGACACGCGGATGTCCTGCGATGTACCCGAGCTTTTTCTGGCGGCGCTCTGCAGGGCACTCTCTACAGCCTTTATGAGGGATGCGCGGCTGACGCCCTTCTCACGCTCAAGATAACTCAGGACCGTAAGCATTTCGTTGTTCATTATGACCTCTCTTCCTTAATTCGGTCGTCCGTAGTGATTAAAAAAACAAAAAACAAGCGAAACCAGAGTGCTTCCGGCTCCACGTCTCAATTCGGCTGTGCAGTTTATATTATAATGGCTTTGGGAGTCAACAGAAAAGGCGGTGTTCCGTTCCCGCTTGTTTTGAAAGAGCTTTTTTGGTATTATCGCCGCTATTCCAAGAAAGGTTGATTTTGAAGATTCCCAAAGACATTTCTGGCCAGATAAAACGGCATTTAGAAAACGAAATAGAGGCGGGGCGCAGGTTTGCGCCGCTCGCGCCTGTAGTGGTGTCAGAGTTTCTGGCCTCAAGTGTAGATGAGAAGGCGCCTCGGGAAGCACCAGCCACAACACCCCCTGAGGCGATCACCTTCGAGAGCCCGGTCTCTCCTGCGCAAGCCGGAGACACCCCGGACAAGCCTTTGGAAGATACATTGGAAGGAATAGCCGAGGGAGTGGCTTCCTGCACCGCCTGCCAGCTAGCGCAGACGCGAACGAACACAGTGCCGGGCGCAGGGAACGGAGCGTCGCCAGACGTAATGTTCATCGGAGAAGGACCTGGTCGCGACGAGGACGAACAGGGTATCCCGTTCGTAGGCCGGGCGGGGCAGCTACTGACAAAGATGATCGAAGCGATGGGATACACACGCGACGAGGTGTTCATCGCAAACGTCGTAAAATGCCGCCCGCCAAACAACCGGGTTCCAGAGGACGACGAGATGGCAGCATGTCTCCCATGGTTGCTGCGCCAGATAAAGATTGTAAAACCCAAGGCAATAGTGACGCTCGGAGCAACGGCGCTCAAGGGTCTGACGGGGCGTACCGATGTGGCGATATCTAAGGAGCGCGGCGTCTGGAACAAGTTCAACGGGATCCCTCTGATGCCGACTTTCCACCCATCGTATCTGATGCGGTACCCACCCGCCAAAGTGGAGGCTTGGAAGGATTTAAAGGCGGTTCTCAAGCTGCTTGGCAAAACGTCGCCTCAAACAAAAGGCAAAGGGGAATAATATAATGAGCCAACAATCTGATTACGACAAGCAGGACAAGCCCGCCCAGCCTCAGTTGCCCCCAGAAGCGCGTTACAGGCCAACGGCGCTGCCATCCGCGCCTCCGCCTCCTCCGCAGCAACACTATAGACCGCCAGAACATTATACCCCACCAGTCATACCGCCCTCCCCCTCCAAGCAATCCGTCCCGGAGGCACAGAAAAAGGAGCCGTTCTGGAGAGGTTGTCTGCAGAGCTGCATGTTAGCTTCGTTCGTCACCGTGCTGGTTTTTATCGCGATCATAGTCTTAGGTGTCGGCGGTTGCTACATGATGGTGAACGAACAACTGAAGCAGATTGCTACAAACACCGAGGAAGAGCAAATTGCGGGTAAAGGCGTAAAAGTTGCCTGCATCACCATATCCGGCATGATAACCGACAGCGACGAAGGCTCCTCTTGGTTCATAGACGACAACAGCTCCGAAGCAGCACTGGCGAAAATACGTGTCGCGACCGGCGACCCCTCCGTGATGGGCGTTCTGCTGTTCATCAACAGCGGCGGAGGCGGCATGACGGCGAGCGACGTTATATGGAACGCGCTCAAGAAGTTCAAGGAGAAGGATCCGGAACGCAAGATCGTGGTTATGATGGGAACGGTAGCGGCGTCGGGAGGATATTATATAGCCACGGCTGGCGACTACATCGTGGCAAACCCCACTACTCTGACCGGGTCTATCGGAGTCATTATGACGAGTCTGAACATAAAGGAGCTGGCTAAGAAAGTTGGATTCAAGGATGTCACCATCAAATCTGGCGCCAACAAAGCCATGCTTAGCCCGTTCGAGGACATGACACCGGAACAGGAGAAGATGCTTCAGACCCTGGTGGACACCATGCACAACCGCTTCGTTGAGGTCGTTGCCGAAGGCAGAGAGATGGAAGAGGCGAAAGTGCGGGCAATCGCTGACGGACGCATTATACTGGCCACTGAGGCGAAGGAATACGGCCTGATCGATGAAGTCGGCTACATAGAGGACGCCCGGGCGAAGATGGAGGAGTTGCTTGGCTCGGATATAATCTATCTTGAAGGAAATAGGCCTCTGCCTTTATTAAAACTGTTACGCTCGCCTTCATTCTGGGGCGCCGTTGCCACTGAGGTAGTTTCCAAAGCCAGAGATGACCTCGCCGGGGAAAGCACAGTACAAATCAAATGAAAGATAATTCTCTGAGTAAATTTCGCAAAGTCGCCGTGCTGATGGGCGGCGACTCCAGCGAACGCGACATATCTATGATGTCCGGAACCGCGGTTGCTGCGGGATTGGAGAAAGCAGGTTATGACGTCGCGCGAGTCGAAATTTCTGGACATTCTGACTTATCGCTCCCAGATGGAACTGAAGCAGTCTTCATAGCTTTGCACGGCGCGTTCGGCGAAGATGGCGGCGTTCAAAACCTGCTGGAGCAGCTCGCCATACCGTACACGGGTTCCGGTCCGGAATCATCGCGCGTTTCGTTCGACAAAATCCTCGCCCGCACCGCCTTCGAGCTATCTGGTGTTCCGGTGCCACTTGGTATGATCGCCCAAAAGGGCCAACCGGTCGATTTTTCCCGAATCGGAGTACCGCTTGTGGTCAAACCGCCACGCCAGGGGTCGAGTGTCGGAATATCGATTGTGAAAGACGAGGCAAACATTCAGGCAGCTCTAGACGAAGCTTTCATGTACGGCGACGAGGCTCTGATTGAAGACTATATCCCAGGCCGCGAATGGACGGTTCCGATCGTCGGCACGGAAGTCCTGCCTATAATTGAAATAACGCCGAAACTCGATGGCGGCTGGTACAGTTGGAACGCAAAATACAAGGCCAGTGGCACGACTGCCTACTCTTTTCCAGAGGATGACCCGGCAAATGAGGAAATGGCCTCGCTGGTACGCGGTCTCGCGTTACGCGCCTTCAACTCCGTTGACGCGCGCGGTCTGGGAAGGATCGACTTCCGCATCTCTTCGGAAGACGGAAAGCCGTACGCGCTCGAGCTCAATTCCATTCCCGGCTTCACCGAAACAAGCCTGCTGCCGAAGGCGGCGGCCAAGCGCGGCATCGCGTTCGAAAAACTCTGCGCTATGATTATGGAGAGCGCCAAATGCGGGTAAAGGCGGTAGTCATTACTCTTGGTGTGATGTTCGCCTGCATCGGGATTTTCTACGGATGGCAGGGGTTCAAGGCTGTCATGTTCACCAAGAACCCGCAGTACGAAATCAAACAACTGGAAATCATCAGCAGCAATGCGGTGAAGGATCAGGAGATAATAAAATTAACTGGCATAAGCAAGGGCATTAACCTTTTTTCATTCAGTGCCGCAGAAAAGCGCAGGAAACTCCTCGAAAGCGTACCGAATCTGAGCGAAGTGCGTATAGTGAAAACGCTTCCCGACAAGGTTAAAATAGTGACTACTGACCGACTGCCCGTGCTGCGCCTTGGCGACACTGATTTCGCGACAGATAAAGACGGCACAGTGATGACGCTGGACATGGAGCACAAATGGGCGTTCTTGCCAAAACTTTTCGATTCCTCACGTAAACAGAATCCCATCCCCGGACAGAAGCTGGAGGGGAAAGCCGCTCAGGCGCTCGCGATCGCAAATGTTTACAATGAAATGAACGGCGCATCATTCAAGCTCAACGGAATACTGGTCGACGGCCGATTCTACGTGATCCTGCAAACGTCCGAAGGACGGCGCGAAATACGCCTCGTATGGGAGGAACTCACATCGCGCGAAGCCATGCGCCAAGCCGCGTCATCCGGAAAATCAATCGACAGCACGGGGGGGCTTACCTCCAGAGACGCCATACGCGAGGCTCTAGAAATGGCCTCGGCAACACTGGCTCGTAAAGAAGCCGCTGGGCTAGTCTGTTTGGACGTCATGCTCTCCACAAAGAAAGTTTACGGGAAATAACCATGGCATCAAAACCTATAGTAGTACTTGAAATAGGGACCACACAAACCGTTGCAATGCTGGGTTCCTATTCAGCCAAAGGCGATGGCTCGATAGAGATCGAGGCAGTTTGCGCCGAGAAAACCTCCGGCATGCGCAAGAGCGAAGTCCTTTCTGCCCAGTCGGTCGCGACAACCGCCGAGGGGGTTCTGAACACGCTCTCGAAAAAAGGGCGTACCGATATCAACCGGGTGGATCTCGTGTACTCCGGCGGAGACCTCCAGTACACGCCGATCGTCGGCAAAACGCAAATCGACAACGATGGCGAGATCGTAGACTACGAGGATATCGAAGAGGCTCTCGACAACCTGCGCGACTTCCCAGCGCAGAGCGGCAGAACAACGCTGGAAGAAATTCGCGGCGATTTCATCCTCGACGGCGCGCGCGTTGTCGAGGATCCGGAAAACCTTCGCGCATCAGAACTCGCTGTCACGGGCTTGCGAACGCATGTCGACACAAACAGCTACCACGCGATGGTCGAGGCGTTGCAGTCGACTGTCTGCGACGTGGAAAGCGTCCACAGCGAAGCCGCCTCCTCCCCTCTCGGCTGTACCACGAAGGAGCAACGCGAATCGGGGGTTCTCGTAATCAACCTGGGTGGCGGCACCTCATGCTGGAGCGTCACCCGAAACGACCGCGTCATAGCCGTAGGACATCTAGCCGTCGGCGGCGACCATGTTACGAACGACATCCTATCCGCCTTCCACACCGGAAGTGATGAGTCGGCAAACGCGCTGAAGCATGAATCCGCTCAGGCGATTCTGGACGGCATAGACCCAGGGGCGCGCGTCGAAGTCCCAAAGAATCTAGGCATGACCAAATACATCAACGTCCGCTCGTTGGGTCTCGTTGTAAACGCACGGCTTGACGAAACGCTGCGCATCCTGCGCAAACAGGTGGCGGCGAGCAATGCGCTTGACGGCCTCGGCGCTGGCATTGTGCTATGCGGAGGCGGCTCGCTTCTCAAAGGACTGCCGCAACTGACATCGCAGATATTCGACGGAATTCCCTGCTCACTCGGGAAGCTGCCGCCGACCGGACACAAGGAGATTGACGACGCAACTGACAAAATAAGATTCGCGCCAGTTTACGGCGCCCTCTTCAGAGCCGCCAAAGTAGCGTACGAAAATGAGGATTCACGGCCAGGTGGCATCTCATCCTTATTCGGACTCTTCGGCAGGAAAGGAGGCCGTTAATGGGAGACCTTGGATTCACGATCGTGGGAATAGGCGGTGCTGGCGGCAAAATTGTCAACGCCGTGGCTGAACAAAACGACGGACACATAAAAGCATTCGCAATCGACACGGATTTCTCAGCAATTTCGCGTCTTAACAGGTGCCAGCAAAAACGCATCGGAGCCACTCGTTTCGACGGCGCGGGATCCGGCGGCGACAGAAACGGCGCAGGCATGGCGGCCGATGAAACTCAGGACCTTGCATCGGTCTTCGATGGTTCGCGCATCGCAATTATAGTTGCTGGAATAGGCAAGGGCACGGGCTCCGGCGTCCTCCCCAAGGTCCTCGCAAAAGCATCGGATCGCAACGTGGCTACAATCGTATTCATGGTGGCGCCATTCCTATTCGAAGGGATAGAGCTCACTCGAAAAGCCGCTGAAACAGAGCAAAGCATATCAAAAACAGGCGACGTCAAGATTGTCTGCAAAAACGACGACCTCTGCCCCACCGCCTCCGATCTGACGCTTGAGGAGGCATTTTCCAAGGCAACAAACACCCTCGCCGACGGCATCACGATGATTTGGAAAATGACAATGATGCAGGGATATATCAACCTTGACCCGGCCACTCTCGTAAGTATCGTGCGAACAGGTCGAGGAGCATGTCATTTCGGTCTGGGTACAGCTTCGGGGCCGCAACGGGTCAAGGAAGCGACCGCCACACTGTTTGGAGCCGGAGGTACAGGCCTCGGAGGCAAGCTAACCGGAGCCAAAGCGGCGCTTGTCGGAATAATCGGAGGAGCCGACCTGATGCTAAGGGAAGTCGCAGAGATAATGAAGACCACTGGCTCGGCGCTATCCATGGATGCCGAAATACGGATGGGCACCGTGCTCGATCAGACACTGAATGATGAAATCAAAATCGCCGTGATGCTCTTCCGAGAGTGGAATCCACTATACGCCACCGAAGGCGCTGGAGAAGCCGAAGAGGAAGAAGCAGACTCCAGGATGCGGATATACACGGCGCCTTCGCAAACTGCCACATCGCGCAACACCAAAAGCCGCTCAGGGAAAAGAGTCTTCAACGACCGCTTCCAGAACTCAGCCGCCACGTGCCTGGACGGAGAAAATTTGGATAAACCGACTTACCTCAGGCGTAAACTACACATAGATTTGCTATAATTTAGCGGAAGGAGATTACTATGAGTTGGACGGTAAAAAAAATAATCGAAAGCAAAGGCAAGGCGCCACTTGCCACGATCACCGCTTACGACACCATAACGGCGAAAATGGCGGATGAAGCGGGCGTAGCGCTTATATTGGTCGGCGATTCTCTCGGCACGACTGCGCTTGGATTCGAAACTACAGTGCCCGTTACAATGGAGGCCATGCTCCACCATGCCGCAGCCGTGCGGCGCGGCGTTAAAAATGCCCTTGTCGTTGTCGACATGCCGTTCCTCTCGTATCAGGTCAACGACGATGAAGCGATCCGCAATGCCGGGCGCGTGTTGCAGAAGACGGGAGCAGATGCGGTTAAACTCGAAGGAGGCACAATCCGCGCCGGACTGATTCGCAGAATGGTCGACAACGGAATACCCGTTATGGCGCACTTGGGAGTACTGCCACAGTCTGTAAAAGCCAGCGGATATGCTGCCAAAGGACGCGCAGAGGAGGAAATAAGCAAACTCAAGGAAGACACCGCCGCTGTGGCGAAAGCCGGGGCATTCTGCACCGTGCTCGAATGCGTGACTCCAGACGTAGCTGCGGAACTTACGGCAATGTCCACCGTACCAACAATTGGAATCGGATCCGGCAATGCATGTGATGGTCAGATTATCGTAATCGCCGACCTTCTTGGAATGATAGACGGACCGGCACCCAAGTTCGTAAAAAAATACGCCGAATTCGCGCAGATCGGCAAAGCCGCAATCAAAGCCTACATCGCCGATGTCCAGTCTAGGGACTACCCAGACGAAAGCCATACCTACAAATGATATACATAGACATGGACGACGTTGTATGTGAGTCGTGCGTGAGTCTCTCTCAATTCGCGCGAACGCATTTCGACCGCAATGTTCAGGTTCACGAAATGTACGATTACGACCTGCGCAAATCTTTCAGTTTCGACGAGTCGACCTATCGCCGGTACATGAAGAGTTTCCACACCTCCGAGCTACTGGACATACCAGAAACACCAATGGCCACCAAGATTATACGGGGTTGGCGCGAGGACGGGCTGGATCCCGCTATCGTGACCGGGCGCCCAACATACTCGAACGCCGTAACGCTCGAGTGGCTTGAAATTCACGGGCTCGGCGGCATCAGTGTTTATCACGTTGATAAATACGCCAAACTTTTCAACGACTCGGAAGACCCTCTAATAACCCCGTTTCCAGCTCTCGCCGAGATGGACGTCAAATTCGCCATAGAAGACGCGCCCAACGCTATCCGGATGATCTCGGGAATCAACCTCTGCCCTTTTGCCATCTTCACCCGCCCTTGGAACCGCTCATACGAACTACCGGCAAGTCCGAGCCCCAACTACCGTATATCCTCATGGGCCGAGCTTGATCCCATTGTACGCAGCATCGTGGCGTAATAGCAACACACCGCACTGACCAGAAAAAACAGAGCCTGTCGAAAAAAAAAATCCGAGTTGACAGCACTCTGGGAATTTGCTAGATTGTATTCGTTTTATCAATTCTACAGGCGTGATAGCCAAGCGGTTAGGCAGAGGACTGCAAATCCTTTTAGATCGGTTCGACTCCGATTCACGCCTCCATCAATTTCTCAGGTTGGTGCGGTTTGTAAGTATTCTGGGAGCAGAAAATGATCACCATACTGATTGTACTATTGACGGTTGTCTGCTTTGCGGGGCTCACAACAGTGGCGCTCAATGCATTTGCTTCCGGGGCAAGCGCCTATAGAGGCACCTACTCAGAGGCGACCTCGCGTCAATTTGAAGATATTTTCTTGTTCATTCCGCCGCGAAGAATTGCGGAGATCGGGTGGATCGGAGCCATCCTGACTACTGTTCTTGTTTTCCTCTCACTCGGTGGCGTTGGAAATTCGACTTCGGCAACACTTGTAAGATTCGCTGTCGGTCTTGCGATGGGCGCAATAATGTTGATGGCGCCAGGGCAGTTGCTTGTGATCCTCCGCAACCGGCGCCGCAGGAGATTCAACGAGCAACTAGTAGACGCCTTAACAAGTATGGGCAACGCGCTGAAGTCGGGGTTCAGCATCATGCAGGCGCTTGAACACGTGGTACAGAATGGGGAAAGTCCGATTTCGGAAGAGTTTGCGACCACTCTCCACCAGACGCGAGTAGGCGTGAGTTTTCAGGACGCGATGCACAATATGGATCAGAGGGTCGGCAGCGAAGACCTCACACTAATGGTGCTTTCAATAGAGACCGCGCGCCGCACGGGCGGAAACCTCACGGACGTCTTTGCAAATATAAGCCACACCATTCAGGAGCGGTTCCGCGTTGAGAACCGCATAAGGACGCTTACAGCTCAGGGCAGGATGCAGGGAATCATACTTGGACTCATGCCGCTTGCGCTGGCCATGGTTCTCTTCCTGGTGAAGCCACAAATGGTTCAACCGTTTGTGCATTCCGCAGCAGGCATAGCAATAATCATGGTTTGTGTGGTGATGATCGTCATAGGCGGCTTCTGGATCCGCAAAATAATTAAGATAAATATTTAACCCATACAATAAACTCCGTGTGGTGAACGTCACCCTCAAAGTGGCTTTGTGCAACCACGGATTTTATAGGGATACAGATATGAAAACCACATCATCGTTTTTGCTTGCAGTTCTGGTATTGGGTATAGCTGGCGTTTCCGGCGCAGTAGAGAATTCCGAGACTAATAATGTAGATAAAAAAACCGAGAGGGCAATAACTGATCCGGCAGTTGAAGATATCCGGCAGGAACGTCCTCGGGAGCCAGGACAGACTCGCCGCGAACGGATCAACTCCGGCCGGAATGAGGCTCGGGGCGCGGCAGAATCCGGACGGCGCGAAGGTGGCGGACGTCGTCGCGAAATACTCGTCGGCAGCGAGACTTCTGTGGGGGCAAATCCGGGAAGCATGTTGACTCTTATGTTCAACGATCCGGAGGTATCAAAGGAGCTGGGACTTGATGCCGAAGAACGCGCAAAAATAGAGAAAGTTTTCGCGGAGGCGGACGCGAAAATCAAGATAAAACGATCAGATTTAAAAAAGGCGGCAGCGGAACAGGCTAGGCTGATTACAAGCCGGGCGCCGGAGGCCGACGTAATGAAAGCGGTGGAGCTTGTTGGCGGGCTGCGCACTGACATTGCAAAACTGCAGACTAGAAAAGTCATTGAACTCCGCAAACATCTGACCGATGAAGACATCAAGAAAATTGATTCCGTTCGCCGCGATAGATTCCGCACGCGGCATCCTGAAAGACGTTTGAACTCGGATGAAGCATCAAAAACAGGAGAAGTTCGCAGCGCGAAATAGCAACGCACTGAAGAAATCAATAAAGGGAATGAGCGATTGCAAAGCTCGGTAAACGCCAAATTTCACCTGTAGCTTCCAGAGTCTGTTCTGTGTTTTTAAGGGTCGAAAGTTAATAATAATTGCAAGTATTATTATTGCATGACTTTGATTTATCGTTTTTGAGAAATCGCAGCAGTGAGATTTTTTTCGCGTCAGTGTGATATTCGAAAGTGAGCAAGATATGTTCAAGGGCTTATGAGCAGGTTAAATATTGCTGATAACATTTTTGGCATGGCTATTGCTCTCATAATTGCCCATTATTGGCATTATATTATTGACTGTTTACATTATGGGTTTGAAGGTAAGAATCGACAGATAAAAGATGAAGGTTTTGTGTGTTGGCGATGTTGTTGGTTCACCTGGCAGGCGAATTTTTAAAGCGACGATAAAAAAGTTGCGCATGGAATTCGGAATCGCCGCCGTGATTGTCAACGGTGAGAACGCTGCCGGAGGTAGAGGCATAACGGGTGCCATAGCGGAGGAGCTTTTCGCCGCCGGAGCGGATGTGGTGACACTAGGCGACCACGTCTGGGATCAGAAAGAAACGGCATCACTACTTGAGCGGGAGAAACGCCTGTTGCGCCCTGCCAACTTGCCCCCATCCTGCCCAGGACGCGGTTGGTGTGTGATCCCCACAGACCAAGGAGAAATCACGGTGATTGCTCTTCTTGGAAGGACATTCATGAACCCGGCAGACTGCCCTTTTGCAAAGGTCGATGCTCTGTTGACAGGACCGATTTCTAGGACAGCAATGGTGTTCTGCGACTTTCACGCTGAAGCAACATCGGAAAAAATCTGCATGGGATGGCATTTGGACGGGCGTGTCTCCGCTATGTTTGGCACGCATACACATGTGCAAACCTCCGATGCGAAAGTCCTTCCTAACGGCACAGGGTACATAACGGATTTGGGTATGACGGGCCCGGTAAATTCTGTAATCGGGCGAGAAGTAGACGCAGTGCGTCAGAAATTCATTACCGGTATGCCCTCTGTTTTCACGATTGCCAAAGGTCCGGCAGTGTTGGAGGGATGCATTTTTGACATCGACCGTACCACACGCAAAGCAAAGTCTTCACACCAGATAAGGATTTCGGAAGAAGAGCTCGTTGACGGCGGTTGATAATCGGCCGTCCGGGAATATCTAAATTGAAAGCGATGAATCTAGAATAAAGAAAGTCAAAGAAATTAAGACCCTAAAAGAACAAATATGAATACTTTAAAAAGGACAAAGCCAGCCAAACCGACTGCAAAACCCAAGAGGATGTCGAAGCGGACGCTTGAGAAGCCTGCTGACGAAGAGGCTACGCGCGTGGGTGCTGCGATCAGACGCCTTCGCCGCGAGCGCCGTATTAAACAGGCCGAACTCGCCATGCTCGTCGGCATGCAGCCCGCCCAGCTCTGCAATTGCGAGAAAGGCAAAAACCTCCCCTCTCTGCGGACACTTAGCAAAATCTGCGAAGCACTCGGAGTCACGGTCAATGACCTCATATACCCACGTAACTTTGCGGCCACAACCGCGGCCGCAGCGGCTGGGACGGGAGTCGAGAAAAAAGAAAAAGCAAAGCCAACCACCCCCTATGATGCGCTTTCAGCAAAAGGCATAGTCTGCACATCAGAGATAAACAAACACTCCAAATCGTTGCGCGGCGAGGCGTTCACTGTAATTAAATCTCGTATCGAGGACTATCTTGCCCTTGAGAGCATGTGCGGCATATTCAAGCACCCGGCGATTCCATTGGCAATACCTTTCACTGTGGATGAGGCCGGGGCAGAAAGACTCGCCGCTTTGGTACGCCAACACTGCGGCATAGGCGGAGCGGTGGCTTTCGATTATATTCGGATGCTTGAAAACAACGGGATCCGAATCTTGTTCATGAACCTGCCCGGGGAAATGGAAAGCATTTCGTTCTACGATGTCCACAATGTCAATGCGTTTATCATAGTCTCGAATGCGATAAAACCAGAGCAGCAGCTTTTCAGGACAATGTTCGAATTGGCGAATGTTTATTTGTTCACCCGATACGAGTACGCCATAGTTCATGAAACTGATGCAAATACATTGTTCTCCAGAAGGTTCGCCGCCGTGATGCTCATGCCACAGGAAGCCGTACTTGCGACTGTTGCGCAGCTTGGCATACTACCCGAAATGTGGAACTACGACTTACTGGTCAGAATAAAGGCGCGGTTCGGCGTTTCCGCCGAGTCATTTCTCTACCGCCTCGCGGAGCTGAAATGCCTGCCACGCGACACGTCGCTCTTGGAGAGCCTGCTTGCTCAGATCAACAAGCACTACGAGGCAACAAGCCACTCCGGATCCGGAGGAACTTGCAGCGAAACAAGCCGTAACACGCGCTTCTACGATCTACTGATTACGGCAAAGCTCTATTCCGAGAACGTTGGGGAGGTCAAGAAAATCGAAGATCGCGTGTTTGGATCCTCAATCGAAAAAAAATTGTCTGCAAAATCGAAACCAAGCGCAGCACGAAAACCAAAATAATATTTATTCCTTAATAAAAAAACGGAGGCTGAATCAGCCTCCGTTTTTTTGTTACTTAGAACAATGTTACCTGGATCAGGCAATCCCGAGTTGCTCGCGAGTGCGACGCTTCTCCTCTTCCTCGGCTGAGGGCATCTCGGCCTCGGAAACAGGTTCGCCATTATAGATAAGTTTTATGTTGCGGTGCATTGGGAAACCGGTTCCGCCAGGGATCAAGTGCCCGAGGATAACGTTTTCCTTGAAACCGCGCAGATCGTCTAGGCGCCCCATCGACGCAGCATCGGTAAGGACTCGCGTGGTGTCCTGGAACGATGCCGCCGAGATGAAGCTGTCCGTTTCGAGAGATGCCTTTGTGATACCGAGGAGGATTGGAGTTGCCGATGCAGGTGTCCTGCCCTCGTCGTTCGCCTGCTGGTTGACAGCGGCATGACGCTCCTTGGTGACCTGCTCTCCCCATAGGAATTCAGTGTCGCCGGGGTTCGTGATCTTGACCTTGCGAAGCATCTGACGCACTATGATTTCGATATGCTTGTCGTTGATTTCCACACCCTGCAGACGGTATACAGCCTGAACCTCGTTAACCAGGTAGTGCTGCAACTCGTTCGTTCCGCAAGCCTCAAGGACTTCCTGTGGCGCAATGGGACCTTCAGTGAGTTGCTGGCCTTTGCGAACCTTGTCGTCCTTGAACACTACGATATGCTTGCCCATCGGTATTAAGTGGCGCTCGACAGAGCGTTCCTGCGGATTTGGGTTGCGATCGTCGATGATCAGGACGCGTTTGCCGCGCTCGTTTTCCCCGAACTCGACGTAGCCTTCGATCTTGGCGATATCGGCGGCATCTTTCGGGTGGCGAGCCTCGAAGAGCTCGGAGATGCGCGGCAGACCGCCCGTGATATCGCGCGTCTTCGATTCCTTACGCGGAGTCTTGGCCAGCTGTTCACCCGCTGAGACGATTTGACCGTCTCTGACAACCACGACAGCACCAGTCGGAATCGAATAATACGCGAGCGCATCGCCCTTTAGATCCTTAAGGATAATCTGAGGATGAAGATTCTCGTGTGTTTCGATAATTTTTGCCTGATTAAGGCCGGTTTCGGGATCAATCTCGTTGTCAACCGTTACACCATCGATGAAGTCGTACAGGGAGACTTGACCTGCGTACTCGGAAAGAATAGGCGTGGCGTATGCGTCCCAAGTCGCGAGTTTGAAGCGGGCATCGATGTTTTCGCCATCGTCGGCATAGATGATGGCGCCCAGCGGCGGTGTCATCTTCTCAAGCTCGTTTCCATCGTCGTCGACAATATGAATTGTGGCGTTTTTATTGAGCACCACCATATCCCCTGTAGGATTGCGAACGACGCGCAGCTCTTCGCTGAACTTTACCGTACCAGCGTGGCTAGAAACATATTCCGGCGTTGTTATGGCGGTCGACGCTGTGCCGCCGATGTGGAACGTACGCATCGTGAGCTGCGTGCCGGGCTCACCAATGGACTGTGCCGCGATGATTCCGACAGCGGTGCCTATCTCGACAGGTTTGCCCATGGCGAGGTCGCGGCCGTAGCATTTCGCGCACATCCCGTGCGAGCTAGAGCAAGTCAGGCCGCTACGTATCCAGACAGACTGAAGGTCGAGCGGCTCAAGACGGTCGCAAGCAGCCTCGTCGATTTCCTGATTCGCTGCAACAACGACTTCGCCCGTAGCCGGGTCGAAGATGTCGTTGAGGGAGGTTCTGCCGAGCATGCGCTGGCGGAGAGTGGCCACAACCTTCTCGCCTTCCATAATGGGCGAGACTTCTATGCCGTTTGCTGTGTCGCAATCCTCTTCGGTGATGATTACATCCTGCGCCACGTCGACAAGCTTACGAGTGAGATAGCCTGCGTCTGCCGTCTTTAGCGCGGTGTCTGCAAGGCCTTTGCGCGCGCCGTGCGTTGAGATGAAGTACTCCAGAATGGAGAGCCCCTCACGGAAGTTGGATTTAATCGGGGTTTCGATGATTTCACCGGAAGGGTTGGCCATACAACCGCGCATTCCTGCTAGCTGACGAATCTGCTGTTTGGAACCGCGTGCCTTGGAATCTACCATCATGAAGATGGGGTTTATTTCCATGTAGCTCTTCGTTTCATCCCAGTTGTTGGTCTCGATAGCTGAATACATCACGGTCGCAACTTTTTCAGTGGCTTCGGACCAGACGTCGACCACCTTGTTGTGGCGCTCGCCGTTTGTGATGAGGCCCGCGCGGTGCTGCTTGCGGATGTCGGCTACCGAATCCTGCGCCTTCTGGATTATTTCGCCCTTGGAAGTTGGAACAATCATGTCGACAAGGCCGATGGAAACGCCGGCCAGTGTCGCCTGCTCAAAACCCATATCCTTGAGGTCGTCGAGCACGCGCACGGTGGCGTCATGGCCTGAGAGGAAGTGGCACCACCAGATCAGGTCGCCCAGATAAGACTTGTCGACCGAGCGGTTGATGAAACCGAGAGTGTCTGGCCAGATCTCGTTGAAAAACACGCGTCCGACCGTCGTCTCTATGACCTTGCTTTCCCGGTCCCCGAACTTGCTGTCTCGGCCGTAATCGGGATTTTGGAAGCGTATTTTCGAGTGTGTCTTGAGAGCACCTTCCTGATACGCTAAGCGCACCTCGCTTGTGTCGGCGAACAGCGGAAGACTTTTTTTCGACGCCGTCTTTAAGTTGTTCTTGCGGCGCATGCGATCCACCTGAGCTTCCGACGTGAGGTAGTATATGCCAAGCGCGATATCCTGTGTCGGGGTCATTATCGACTTACCAGACGCCGGCGAGAAGATCGAGTTGCTTGCGAGCATGAGCAGCCGCGATTCAAGCTGCGATTCTACAGAAAGCGGCACGTGGACAGCCATCTGGTCGCCATCGAAGTCGGCGTTGAACGCGGTGCACGCCATCGGGTGTAGCTGAATCGCCTCGCCCTCGATGAGCACGGGCTCAAACGATTGAATTGAAAGTCTGTGGAGCGTGGGGGCACGGTTTAGCATCACGGTCTTGCCTTGCGTGATCTCATCCAAAACGTCCCAGACCTCGTCCTCCTGCCTTTCGATAAGTTTCTTAGCACTGCGCACTGTATGTGCGAGGCCGCGCTCTTTTAGCCTGCGGATGATGAACGGCTCAAACAAAACGAGAGCCATCTTCTTGGGAAGACCGCACTGCCAAAGCTTGAGCTCGGGGCCGCAAATGATAACGGAGCGGCCTGAATAGTCGACACGTTTTCCAAGCAGGTTCTGACGGAAACGGCCAGTCTTGCCCTTGAGCATGTCGCTGAGCGATTTTAGCTGACGCCCGCCGGCACCCGTGACTGCGCGGCCGTGACGGCCGTTGTCGAACACAGCATCTACGGCCTCCTGAAGCATGCGCTTTTCGTTTCGGATAATCACATCCGGCGTCTTGAGCTGCATTAGGTTGCGCAGGCGGTTGTTGCGGTTGATGACGCGGCGGTACAGATCATTGAGATCCGACGTGGCGAAGCGGCCGCCCTCCAGGGGCACCAGGGGACGCAGCTCTGGAGGGATGACAGGCAGCACGGTGAGGATCATGTCCTCAGGGCGCATGCCGCTGCTCAGAAACCCATCGCAGATCTTCATGCGTTTCATTATCTTCTTGCGCGTCTGCTTTGACTTCGTTTCGTTCAGCTCCTCCTCCAAAGTAGCCATCAGCTCTTCGAGGTTGATGCGCGAGAGTGCCTTGCGGATACCCTCGGCACCCATGAGAGCCTCGAACGAATCTCCGTTCTGCTCGAAGTAGTCGCGATATTCAGTCTCGGAGAGTATCTGGTTGTCTTTTAAGTCGGTGTCACCCTTGTCAGTGACGATATAGTCCTCGTAATAGACCACGCGCTCAAGGTTGTTCGCTGAGATATCAAGCATGTTGCCGATACGGCTCGGTGAACATTTCAAGAACCATATGTGGGATACTGGAACTGCAAGTTCTATGTGTCCCATACGGTGGCGCCGCACGCGCGATACAGTGACTTCAACCCCGCAGCGATCGCATATTATGCCTTTGTGCTTAATGCGTTTGTACTTTCCGCAGGCGCATTCCCAATCGCGCGTCGGCCCGAAAATCTTCTCGCAGAAGAGGCCATCGCGCTCGGGGCGGTATGTGCGGTAGTTGATCGTCTCGGGATTACGGACCTCGCCATGGCTCCATGAACGAATCGTATCGGGGGACGCGAGTGAGATGCTTACTGCATCATAGTCCTCGGGGTCTTTTCTTTCGTCGAATATTTCTTTAGCAACAAATGGATTCAATGTTTGTCCTCCCGTTATTTCCTTTTATTCCTGGCGGCGGCTCGTTCGTTCTGAATGAGCTGCATGTCCAGGCAGAGGCCGTTGAGCTCCCTCATAAGCACCGAGAAGGTTTCGGGCATTCCGGCCTGAAGCACGTTCTGCCCCTTGACTATTGATTCATAAATGCGGGTGCGGCCAGCCACGTCGTCGGATTTGACCGTGAGCAGCTCCTGCAGTGCATAAGCCACGCCGTACGCCTCAAGCGCCCACACTTCCATTTCGCCCATGCGCTGGCCGCCGGCTTGCGCCTTGCCGCCAAGGGGCTGCTGCGTGACGAGCGAGTAAGGCCCGACCGAACGCGCGTGGATCTTGTCCGTGACGAGATGGTGGAGTTTGAGCATATAGATCACGCCGACCATGACCCTTTGGTCAAAGCGGTCGCCGGTTCGGCCGTCGAAGAGCACGGACTTGCCGTCCTCATTGATCCAGCCGCAATCATGTTTAGCACTGGCCTGATCCAGCATCTTGTGGATGCTATCCTCAAGCACACCATCGAACACCGGTGTGGCGGCGTACATTCCGAGCGCACGACAAGCGGCGCCAAGATGAGTTTCGAACACCTGACCGAGGTTCATGCGTGAAGGCACGCCCAGCGGGTTGAGGACGATGTCCACCGGCTGTCCGTTCGAGAGGAACGGCATATCGCAATCAGGCACGATGTTGGCGACGACGCCCTTGTTTCCGTGGCGACCTGCTAGTTTGTCACCGACAGAGAGATTCTTCTTCTCTGCGATATAGACCTTGACAGCCTTTATCGCACCGCGCTCCGGCCCTGAACCAGACTCGAGTTTGCGGCGCTCGTCGGCGGCCTTCTCCTCTACCTCGTCATATCTCGGGTTGAACTCGTCAATGATCTCCATGATCTTGACTCGTACCGGGCTGTTTTCAATCTGAATGCTGTTGCGTTTCTGAGCGAGATCAACCAGAAGAGACTTGGTGATCTTGCGGTTGGCGCGGATTATGAACTCCCCTGTCTCCTCGTCTGTGATGTCCAGCGATATTTTTTCGCCCAGCAACATGTTGCTGAACGCCAGAGTGAGTTCTTCGTCGAGCTTCTTAGTTTCCTGCTCGCGTTCGGCTTCGATATCTTTTATCGTGCGCTTGACCTGTGGCTGGAGCGACTCCGTGAGCGCCGCTATAGCGCTCTGCGGTTGGTTCCTGCGGAAATCCGTGGTAACCTTGACGTCCATGACGATGCCGTATGTGCCGGGGGTGACGGTGAGCGAAGAGTCGCGTACGTCCGCAGCCTTTTCGCCGAAGATGGCCCGCAGCAGGCGCTCCTCGGGCAGCAGCTCCGTTTCGGATTTCGGAGTGATCTTACCCACAAGAATGTCGCCAGGCTTGACTTCCGCGCCTACGCGTATGACTCCGTTCTCGTCAAGGTTGCGCAGAGCCTCCTCGCCAACGTTCGGTATGTCGCGCGTGATCTCCTCAAGTCCGAGTTTCGTCTCGCGGGCGCTGCACTCGAATTCGCATATGTGGACGGAGGTGAACACATCGTCCCTTACCACGCGCTGTGAAACTATGATGGCGTCCTCGAAGTTGTACCCGCACCACGGCATGAACGCAACAGTGAGATTCTTGCCGAGTGCCAGCTCGCCCTGATCCGTCGCGGGTCCATCGGCAAGCACATCGCCCTTCTTGATCTCCTGCCCTTCCTTGACAATCGGTTTCTGGTTGAAGCAGGTTCCCGCATTCGTGCGGCGGAATTTCTGCAGCTGATAGCGCTGATAGCTCTTCTTGGCACTGCTCTTGTTGGGCTTCTTGCCATCTTCGGAAATGATGACTTCGCAAGCGTCGGCAGACGCCACGATGCCATCCTCTTCGGCTACTACGACGACACGCGAATCGCGGGCGGCGCGCCCTTCGAGACCGGTCGCCACATAAGGCCGCTCGGTCTTCAGCAGAGGGACGGCCTGACGCATCATGTTTGCTCCCATGAGAGCGCGGTTGGCGTCGTCATGCTCCAAGAACGGAATCAAGCCGGCAGCGATCGAAATCACCTGCATTGGCGTGACGTCCATCAGGTCGACTTTGCCGCGGGGAGCCTCCTTGAACTCGGCGTCGTGACGCACGGAGACGACTTCGTTTTTGAATGAGTTGTCTTCCAGCAAAGGCGCGTTCGCCTGCGCGATAACGTACTGCTCCTCTTCGTCGGCCGAGAGGTATACAACCTCGTCTGTCACCTTGCCGTCGACCACCTTGCGGTAAGGAGTCTCAATGAATCCGAATTCGTTTATGCGGGCGTATATACCCAGCGACGATATAAGACCGATGTTTGGACCTTCAGGCGTCTCGATCGGGCAGATGCGTCCGTAATGCGACGGATGAACGTCGCGAACTTCGAAGCCGGCGCGGTCGCGTGAAAGGCCGCCGGGACCCAGCGCCGAGAGGCGGCGCTTGTGTGCGAGGCCGGACAGCGGGTTCGTCTGATCCATGAACTGAGAAAGCTGACTGCGTCCGAAGAAGTCGTTAACCACTGCGGAAAGCGTCTTTGAATTGACAAGGCGCTGCGGCGAAACCTGCTGGTTCTCGTTGTTCGGGTCAGAAGACGCGAGCGACATGCGCTCGTGGATAACGCGTTCCGTCCTGGCCAGGCCGACTCGGCACTGGTTCTCCAGGAGCTCGCCTGCGGTCCTGATACGGCGGCTACCGAGATGGTCAATGTCGTCCGTCTGCCTCTTGCCCATGTGGATCATGAGTAGCAGGCGCATTGCCTTGATGATGTCGGTATTGTCGAGTACGCGCAAATCCGGCGGAAGCTCGGGCTCTCCGCGCGACTCGTCGCGGAAATCGTCAAGTTTTTGGTTGATCTTGTAACGTCCGACCTTGCCGATATCGTAGCGGCGGTTGTCAAAGAAAAGACGCTTGATTAGCGATTTGGCGTTGGAAGCCGTGGCGGGGTCGCCCGGACGGATCTTGCGGTAGACGTCGAGTAGAGCCTCTTCCTCGCTCGCGGTGGTGTCGACGCGCATTGTGTGAAGCAGAACGCCGTCATCCCATGATACGTTGATAAGACGCACGGTTTTGATTCCGGCAAGTGCGAGTTGCTGGAGAATCGCAGGCGTGGCGGATTCGTACTTGCGCGCAAGCAGGGCGTTCGTCACCTCATGGCGTATATCCTCTGGGAAAACGAGATCGGCCAGCTTGTCTTCGCTCTTAACAGAAGTTTTTACAACTTCATAGGTATAGAAATTCTTAAGAATGTCCTCATCGCTGGAATACCCGAGGCACCGCATGAACGTAGAAACGAGGAACTTCCGGCGGCGGCGGCGGCGATCCATGAACACCCATATCTGGTCGTTCGTGTCGAACTGGATCTCGATCCAAGAACCACGATCAGGAATTATGCGGACAGAATAAAGTGGCGTGCCGTTCGCATGGATTGTCTTCTCGGAGCAGATGCCAGGCGAGCGGTGGAGCTGGCTGACGACGACGCGCTCGGCGCCGTTCACCACGAACGCTCCGTCCTCAGTCATCAGAGGTATCTCGCCCATGTAGACATCCTCTGTCTTTTCTATCGCATCTTCCCCGCCCTGCCCATCTTTCTTCGTGATGCGCAATCGGAAAGTCACACGAAGCGGTGCTGAATAGGTTACGCCCTCGCGCAAAGCCTCCAGCGGCGAGTACTTGGGTTTGTCAAGTTCATATTTTATGAACTCGAGGTTGTAGTGGCCGTCGAAGCTCGTAATGGGGAATATTTCCTTGAAAATACCCTGTAGCCCCTGCTGCCGACGCTTTGTTGGAGCGACTTCCGGCTGCAGGAATTGATTATACGACTTCGTCTGGATTTCGATCAAATCAGGCGGGTCGATGACTGATTTAAGCTCGCCATAGACGGTTCTCTCTACCATTAGGATACCTCTTAAAAGAGTTCTGATAAATACGGGGCTCTAGCGGAACCCCCGTTAAACAATATCGGTGCGGATACACAAACCGCGTCCAACTTTGCCTCGAGACCGGCCCACTGACTTGCAGTACGGGCATCTGGCCTCAAAAGCAAGGACGGCGCACGGGGAGAGACATCCCCCCATGGCCACCCTTCGCGACCTCTGAGCGGCGGACAAGCCGGCGCATAGAGGCCGCACACTGAAGAATTACTTCACTTCCACTTTGGCGCCTGCCGCCTCGAGCTTCTTCTTCAGCTCTTCGGCCTCGGCCTTGGACACACCGGTCTTCACCATGCCGTTGCTTTCCACGAGAGCCTTTGATTCTGCAAGGCCCAGGCTGGTCGCTGCGCGGACTTCCTTGATCACCGCGATCTTCTTGTCGGCCGGAGTCTCAGCCAACTTCACGTCAAACTCGCTCTTCTCCTCAACGGGAGCAGCGGCGGCGGCGGCGGGAGCAGCGGCAGCCACGGGAGCTGCGGCGGAAACACCCCACTTCTCCTCGAGTGCTTTAACTAGGTTTGCAATGTCCAGAACGGATAGCCCGCTCAAATAATCAATTACTTCTTCTTGAGTCATTTTTCTCTCTTTTCTTTTTGTGTAACCTCATGCGCTGTTTCGCATGCGGGGACGGGTTGATCCGGAAAACGGCACCCGCCGCTTCGGATCTCCCCATGTTTTACGACACTTGTTTATGCCGCAGATCCGTCTTGTTTTTCTTCCTTCGCCTTGAGGACGTAAAGCACGCCCGTGAGCGGAGCCACGAGAACACGCACCAGACTCGTCGCAGGGGCTGCCATCGTGCCAAGCAAAGTGGAGCGCATAACGTCCTTCGAGGGTAGCGAGGACAACACCTCGACATCCGCACCGCTAAGCGTGGAGTCCTGAAGTTGAGCGCCCTTGATGCTTGCCGACTCGTTCTTCTTCAAAAACGTTACAATCGCCTTGGCGACCTCGGCGGGATCGCCGTTGCCAGTGATTACCGCCGTGGGTCCCGAAAGAACTTCCTTCGAGACAGTCCAGCCTTTTTTCTCTATAGCACGTGCCAGATATGAATTCTTTACGACGTGCATCTTAGATCCGTGCCCACCAAGCTCCTTGCGGAGTGCGGAAAAAGCCGAGACCGTCAGATTGCCATAGTTCAGCACGAAGCAGTACTCGGACTTGTCAACCAGATCCGTAACCGCGCTGATAGCGGAAAGTTTTTCAGGACGCTTTGATTTTGCCGTTGGTTTCATTGTTTTCCCCTTAATCCTTGATAGCCACCTTGACGGGCACACCCATTGTGGAGCTGATTACCATCTTCCTGAAATACTGTCCCTTTGCGGCTGCCGGCCTTTCGGCGCGGATCGCGTTGATCAGGACGTTGGCGTTCTCGATCAGCTTTTCAGCATCGAAACTAAGCTTGCCGAACATGACACAGATGTTGCCTTGCCGATCCATGCGGAACTCCACTTTACCTGCTTTCTGCGCCCTCACCGCCTCTGCCGTATCGTCTGTCACCGTCCCAGTCTTGGGGTTCGGCATCAGACCACGCGGGCCAAGCTGACGGGCGAGCTTGCGGACGCCCTGCATAGCCTCCGGCGTGGCAATCGCCACATCAAAGTCCATCCACCCCCCCTGAACCTTCTCGATGAGGTCTTCATTGCCAACAAAGTCGGCTCCAGCCGCACGCGCCGCATCAGCAGCCGCTCCGCCCGCGAAAACCGCAACACGAACAGACTTGCCCGTGCCGTTGGGGAGTCCAACCGTGCCTCGTACCATCTGATCGGACTTGCGCGGGTCGCACCCCATGTGAATGCCGAACTCGACTGTCTCGTCAAACTTCGCGCCAGGATTCGCTTTAACAAAGGCAATCGCCTCTTCCAGGGAAACGGGCTCCGTAGGTGCCTTCTTTGCGATATCTACATATTTTTTACCGTGTTTAGCCATTTCTATATTCCCTTTCCTCAGCCTTCCACGACAATGCCCATGCTACGGGCTGTACCTTCGATCATACGCATGGCGGCCTGCTCGTCAGCGGCATTTAGATCCTTTGCCTTCAGCTTCACAATCTCGAGAAGCTGTGCTTTCGTGACCTTGCCGACCTTGTTCTGGTTGGGAACGCCGGAACCCTTAGCGAGACCGGCGGCCTTTTTGAGCAGAACCGCCGCTGGCGGGCTCTTGAGGACAAACGTGAAAGAACGGTCAGCATAGACCGTGATCACCACCGGTATTATCAAACCGGCCTGAGCCTGTGTTGCCGCGTTGAATTCTTTACAGAACATCATAATATTGACGCCCTGCGCGCCGAGTGCGGGTCCAATCGGCGGCGCCGGATTCGCGGCGCCCGCTGGCACCTGCAAACGCACGATGCCTGTTACTTTCTTAGCCATTTCAGCTTAACCTTATCTTTTGTTGTGTGTTCAAAAACCATTCTCCCGGAGTCCCTACCGGTTCAAACGAACGGTCATTTTGTTCCCTGAGACTCTTGGCTAGCGAGCTCTTCGCGCTCCACTTGCCAGTATTCCAGGTCGACCGGGATTTCTCCGCCGAATATGGAAACCATAACGGTGAGCCTGCCCCTGTCGGGATCTATAGATTGGACGACGCCCGAACTGCTCATGAACGGACCGCCGTTGACTTTTACCATTTCGCCTGGCTCGAATACGACCTTAGGCTTCGGCTTCTCCTGAAGCTCCTCCGCCTGACCGCGAATTGTCTCCACCTCGGAGGCAGGCATCTCACGCGGCGGCTCGCCCCCGAGAAAACCGATTACGCCCTGAATGCCCTTTAAAAAAGACCAAACGGGCTCGTTGCGCTGCTTCCCGTCATCCTGATAAACCGCCGCCTGAACGAAAAGATAGCCAGGAAACAACTTCTTGACGATTGTCTTCTTCTTGTTGTTCTTCACCGTCATGACGCGCTCGGTTGGCATAAGGACCTCGCCGATCTGATCGGCAAGCCCCTCCTCTTTGGACTTCGCCTCAATTAGGCGCTGAACCTTCTGTTCCTGCCCCGTCAACGTCTGGAGAACGTACCACCCTTGTCTCATGTCTTAATTTTCCCGCTGTGCTGCCCGCAAAAAACGCGTTACCCGAAGATCATTTCGGAAAGCGCAAGAAGTCCCTTCAGCCCCAGCGTCAGCAGCTGGTCGCACAAAAGGACGAAAAGACTCACCAGCAATAGCATCGCGGCCACAACCCACGTTGACTCCACCAGCTCATTGCGGCTTGGCCACGTGATCTTGGAAAACTCCACGCGGCAATCACGCAGGAAACTTCCCAAAGCCTTGGCATTATCACCTATTTTGCTCATTCTTCCCTCACTTTTCCTCGGCTCCGGATCAACTTCGGAACCGGCTCATATCCCTAGACCGCAACCCGATCCGAAAGTTGTCCGGCAACGGGTTTTAATGGCACGTCGGGCAGGACTCGAACCTGCAACATGCGGTTTTGGAGACCGCTGCTCTGCCAATTGAACTACCGACGTATCAACAACTTACTTAGTTTCCTTGTGAACCGTGCGTTTACGGTCGTGAGGACAAAATTTCTTTACTTCCAAACGCGCGGTCATTGTTCGCTTATTGCGCGTTGTCGTGTAATTGCGGCGCTTGCACTCGGTGCATTCGAGAATTGCTAAATCCCTTGGCATATCTATAAACTCCAGTCCTGGTCAAAAAAGAGGGCGAATGGTATCACGTACCCTCAGATAATGCAAGCAAAAAACTTACCAGAATGTTTTCTGCCAGACCGCTGTTGCCGAAACGCGCAGGGAGGTTGAAAACAACCGCCCCACGCACATTACGAGACACTCGCAGCATGGGGCGGCGCTTTAAAACGACGCCCCTGCATGTGAAAGTCTCTCTTGGCAAACTATTTGATGATCTTAGAAACCGTGCCGGCGCCGACGGTGCGGCCGCCTTCGCGGATCGCGAAACGCATTTTCTCTTCCAGAGCGGATGGCGCGATAAGTTTCACAGTCATGTGGATGTTGTCGCCAGGCATGACCATCTCGACACCCTCTGGCAGCGTGATGTCGCCCGTGACGTCGGTCGTGCGGATGTAGAACTGGGGACGATAGCCCGGGAAGAACGGGGTGTGACGACCACCTTCCTCCTTTGAAAGCACGTACACTTCGCACTCGAACTCGGTGTGGGGAGTGATGGAGCCGGGCTTGGCCAGAACCTGACCACGCTGGACATCCTCTTTCTTCGTGCCGCGGAGCAAGCACCCCACGTTGTCGCCCGCCTGCCCTTGTTCGAGAAGTTTGCGGAACATCTCAACACCGGTAACCGTCGTCTTGGCAGTATCTTGGATGCCGATGATTTCTACTTCGTCACCGACTTTAATGACACCACGGTCAACGCGACCCGTAACTACCGTGCCGCGACCTTCAATCGAAAACACGTCTTCGATCGGCATTAGAAAAGGCTGGTCAATTGCGCGCACAGGCTCGGGCACATACTCGTCGAGGGCCTTCATCAGGTTCGTGATGCACTCGCAAGCGGGATCATCCGCATTCTCGGCCTTTGTAGCCGCAAGAGCATTGCCACGCACGATCGGCGCATTGTCACCATCGAATTCGTACTTGCTTAGGAGTTCTCGAACTTCCATTTCTACGAGCTCAAGCAACTCGGGATCGTCAACGAGATCCACTTTGTTCAGGAACACCACTATACGAGGCACACCCACCTGACGGGCGAGTAGCACGTGCTCTTTCGTCTGTGGCATCGGGCCGTCAGCCGCGGAAACCACGAGGATAGCACCGTCCATCTGCGCGGCACCGACGATCATGTTCTTTACGAAGTCAGCGTGCCCGGGGCAGTCGACGTGTGCGTAGTGGCGGTTGTCAGAGCTATATTCAACGTGCGATGTAGCAATCGTCAAAATCTTGGTCGCGTCGCGACGTCCTGCGGATTCCGATGCCTTCGCCACGGAGTCGTATGCGATGTAGTTCGCCAACCCCTTGAGTGATTGAACACGAGTTATTGCCGCAGTCAAAGTCGTCTTGCCGTGGTCGACGTGTCCGATGGTACCGACGTTAACGTGCGGTTTGTCGCGTGTAAAGGATTCTTTTGCCATGGTGGAAAACCTTACCTTATGTGTTTGTTAGTGTGTGATTGAGGTACTTCAGTGTGATTTTTTGGGTGGAGCCCACAAACGGAATCGAACCGTTGACCTCTTCCTTACCAAGGAAGTGCTCTACCTACTGAGCTATGTGGGCCTGTTACCTGGGCATCACGGGCGCAAAAGAACCCAAGCCATGCAAATCCCTCGCGAGAACCGCACTGTCAGGCAACTTTCTTGGAAACAGGCCCGTACCATTAGACCCGCCTCGCCCATAATGCTGGTGAAACAAGAGGCGTACTCTCTCATATTCCAAGTCATTCGTCAACCACTAAATTTTCCTTTTTCGGAGCCGCGGTATGTCATAGTCATGGGAGCCGAGCCGTTTGCGCTCCGACGACGCATGTGATACGATGCTGTGACAACTTAAACAGGCAGGGTGCTGAACAATGAAGCGAGAAGAGAGAAGGATAAAGTCCCCGATAAGGAAAATCATAATTGCCACCGATTCCTTCAAGGGATCGCTCTCAGCTATCGACGCATGCAGCGCAGTGGCAGATGCCGTTGCGCTTGAATTCCCCGATTGCGAAGTGATACAGTTGCCCGTCGCTGATGGCGGAGAGGGCACGGTCGATTGCTTCGCCGTAGCCATGCCGGAGGCGCGCAGATGCCGATGGACAGTGAGCGGGCCATACGGCGATAAGCTGCAGGTGCAGGGGCTGGTGGCGGAAGGGCGTGCTGTGCTTGAGATGGCCGCATGCGCCGGGCTGCCGCTCGTAGAAGGGCGCGAAAATCCGGCCGCGACTACAACGTACGGAGTTGGGGAAATGATCGGGCAAGCTCTCCAACTGGGCTGTAAAAGCATAGTGCTTGGGATTGGTGGAAGCTGCACGAACGATGGCGGAGCAGGCATGGCGGCAGCGCTTGGAGTCGTGTTCCGCGATGCGCACGGACGCGAGTTTGTGCCGGTGGGCGGCACCATTTCGCAGATTGCCGACTACGATGCCTCTGCCGCCGTCAAACGCCTTGCGGGTGTAGAGATTACCGCCATGTGCGACGTGGGGTCGCCTATGCACGGACCGCTTGGCGCGGCGCATGTCTTCGCTCCGCAGAAGGGCGCGTCGCCGGCTGATGTGGAGCTACTAGATGCAGGACTGCGGCATCTCGATGGAGTGATCACACGCAAATTGGGCAGGAGCGTGGCGGATATCCCCGGTGCCGGAGCTGCCGGCGCGATGGGTGCCGGCGTCATTGCATTTCTTGGAGGCGCTCTTAAATCAGGTGTCGACACGGTGCTCGATGTTGTGGGATTCGATGCCCACTTGGCCGATGCGGATTTAGTGTTTACTGGGGAAGGCAGGATAGACGGGCAGAGCTCGCGCGGCAAGGTGGTGTCCGGAGTCGCGCGCCGCGCGAAGGCCGCCGGAGTGCCAGTAGTCGCGCTCGGCGGCAGCATCGCGCCGGATGCCGATGCGCTCTACGCGCTCGGCGTCACTGCTATGTTCGGCATCAACCGCACTGCCGGCACGTTCGAGCAAGTCCGCGGTCTAGCGAAGGAAAACTTCCGTGAGACGCTACTTGCAGTGCTGCGCATTCTAAATTGAAGGCAAATTTAAATTAGAAAGGGGCAATTCGTCCCGATAGAGCCCGGAAGGCGACTTGCGCGGCGGGGTGTTATGTGCGATATGCGCGACGTTCACCTAATTTGCCGCATAAGAAGCATCGCCGTGCGCCGCTGTCGGATGCGGCGGGCAGTCCGTCACAATATAATGACACCTACGGATCAGCAGAAAGATCTAATGCTGCGCCTCAGGCGCGGCACCGATGAGGATGCCGTGCGCATTCTGGTGGAGCAGTATGGTCAGCGCCTGCTCTCCGCCGCCGTGGTGCTGTGCGGGAACCATGCCGACGCCGAGGAGCTTATGGTGGAGACGCTGCGCAGAGCCGTGGCGGAGATCGGAAGTTTCCGGGAAACGTCATCCCTGTTTTCGTGGATGTACGGGATACTGTTCAACCTGAGCCGAATGCTCTGGCGCAAGCGGGCAAGCTCGCGCGTTGCATACACCGACGTCCTGCCAGAGGTGGCGTGCGATGCGCCCGATCCGCTGGAAGGGGCGGCGGCGG
>CAYOPG010000014.1:0-37547 GCA_964405775.1 uncultured Lentisphaerales bacterium | reverse complement strand
AAAGCTGAACTTCATCAGCGCGATGCGGCTTTGGCTTCCCGCGTTTGTACTCCACGGGGAAGGGAATCCATAAGTCGGTTGAGCGCGGCAATTTTACTGCTATAGTAGAGTGTTCCATACCTTCAGGAGTGGCCACACGATGAAATTCCAACATATCCATCACACCGATCAAACCAAGACGACGCGAACTTATCCGCACAGCAGTGGCCTGTCGCACGTCACGCCGACTCTCACTGCGCCTCTGATCAACACTCTCATGTAGAACCCGCCCTTCGGCGGTAAGACGGTTCTCTTCCCACACTTGTTCAATATGAATAAGAGCAAATTGCCTCTCGCAGAAGATCAAGTGTTGCAGAGCAGAGATCATGATTAGCCGGTCATCTGGGTAGAGAATGACGGGTGGGGTTAGGACACTCGACATGCGACACTCGACACTCGGTGGTGAGCTGAGTGGTTGCCCTTGGGCGTCGCAGTGAGGAAGGGTGGAGCTTTTAGAATCAGGGATTGTGCTACTCATTTTTGACCTCCGCAGAAAAATATTCCACAATTTTTGCATAATCATCCTGTGCTGATCGGCATGTCTCCAGCAGGTATTCAGGAGTAGTTTTAAATTGTGTTAGCCCCCGGTAATAAAAAGCTTTGTGCTGCTCATCAATAATGAAAGGTATAATACCATGCTTTAAGCACTCCTTAAAGGCAATCAGCCGCCCTAACCTGCCATTGCCATCCTGAAAGGGGTGGATAGATTCAAAACGCCAATGAAACTCTACAATTTTTTCAAAGATAATGCTCTCTCTTTTGTTATAACTCTCCAGCAACACACCCATAGCCTCTGGCACTTGATCTGGTAACACAGTCTCCTGACCACCAACCACATTGGGACGGCTTTTATACTCCCCCACCCTGAACCACTCCTTGACGGCATCAGTTGTACCCCTTTTGATGATGGCATGCATCTCCTTGATGATACCCTCACTCAGCGGCTGGTCAGCGATTTTGAGCATGTAGTCAAAGGCGGCAAAGTGATTGATCGTCTCTATAACATCATCCACCTTGATAGCATCACTATTTTCTGGCAACAGCGATGCCGTCTCAAATATATGACGTGTTTGCTCCTCAGAGAGCTGACTACCCTCAATACGATTGGAGTTGTAGCACAACCTTACCTGAGTAAGGTGGTAGATGCCACCTTTAAGGCGCATAGCCTGCTCCTCCCGCAGGCGGGAAAGGAGCAGGGAGTGTGTTAAAAGTGGGTTCATTACGCTAAATCATCGCCCTCCAACTGATTTAACTCTTCTGGTTTTAGGCCTGCTAAAGTGTCAAGGGTATAAGTTACATTGTCTATTTCATCAAGTTTAATGTTCTTTAACGCGCGATGCACTTTGGCAGATGAGTATTGGCCATTGGCACAGTTGTGTTGCCACCATATGACTTTCACAATTTCCATGCTGCCTGCTGGACGAGCCGAAGATTCATCGTTCACAAAAAGTGAACGCAGTGCGCGTTTAATTTGCTCAGCATCAACGTTAGAAAACCCTGTTTTTTGAGCCAACTGAGAATTGATGGAGCCGTGCGCCACATATATACCATGGTTAATCCGGTGTTTCATCCCCATAGTGTCAGTGCCTTTTTTGTCAGGTTCCTTGTCATTTGTTTCAAGATTAACGCTTTTCACAATTTGCAAGCTCTCAGGTGTTACTGGCTCTACACTGAAAGCACTCTGAATGGTGACAGGACCTCTAATTCCTATCGAAACAGAGTCAGAACTGATTTGTTCATTGCTCTCATCTATCAGTCCTGCTAGTAAATCGCCACCTTTTGTTTTTTTCTGGGGCCCTTTTTTTGCAGTAAACGCAAAAACTTGCCCAAAAGCACGAACATCGAACCATTTTTTGCATGCTTCTTCGCGTTCGTTACCGTTCTTTATTTTTGCTGCAGTATAGCGCGCGTTTAGAGACCTAAAGTTATCTGAACGGTTGTCATCAGACTGCACAAAAATAGTCTCACCCATATCTTGTAACCGATTTCTAATTTTCCGCTTAAGACAGACATCGGAAATTTCTCCGAACCCAGCATAAGTTTGGCGTGGTCGATTGCCGTTGAGCGGGTCTCCATTTGGATTAGCCCGATTAACCACAATTATTATAGAAAAATCGATTTTATTGATGGTTGATTTGGTATTACTATTCATTAGTTTTCTCCTGATTGGGTGTTGAAGGTTCATGTGTGGCTTTTGCCTCTAAAGCAAGTTGCTTAATATGAGCTCTCTGATGATAGTAACCTATTAGATAGGATCCGCTTAACGGTGCATTTTTTTCATAATCATCATGTTTGAACAAGCTCATTATTTCCTCTATAGCAGTAAAAGCAAACCTGCCCTTTTCGCTTTGTATATATGGACTAAGACAATCATGTATCGTTTTCCATGTTCTAAATGGATGCTGTGAAAAAGCCTGCATATGGCGTATTGCAGCAGTTACAATACGGTTGTTGTCTTTTTTGCGTAGCGCGTACTCTTCTAGCTTATCCGCTGCACCAAGCAATCGCCCGTAGAGGTAATCGCGGTCGGTTCTTGTAGGGTCAAGGCTCAATGTTTGCTCCTCCATGTTTCGTTGTTGTGAATCCTTGCGCACGATTGCGCAAGCAGTTGACAATAATCGATCGAAACCATTTCGATCAAAGCTCCCGTTGTTCTTAGTGACAGCCAGAGGGTTAGAAGCACGATGTACGGCTGAGGAGATATAATCAGCCGTCAGACACTCTCCGTCAAATATACAACGAAGCAACCGCTCCCTCGCAGACTTCTTGATCTTGGTATAGCTTTCATCATTGCGCCCACGAGGCTTGCCATATACGGCTTCAATAATATGGTCAACAGATGGTGCTCCAACGTAACAAACAGTTCGTTGTGCTTCGCTACTCCAGAAATGTTGATTCCATTTGCAAGCATTATGCCAGTTAGCAATTTTTTCCAGATATTCGTTCCGAGCAAGTTCACGATAAAAAGTAATGGACATTCGCCCAGAAATAGGAGCATCTAACACAATTATGGCAGTCGTTGGGTGCTGTCCAAGGGCATTGCTGTACTTTTGACCCTCGAGTGCTTTTTTCAACCCATTTGAATAATCATGACCTGTTATTGCACGGAGAGATGCCTTCCCTTCAGCATCAGTGTTTGTTTGAACAGCTAACATACGATCTAAGATACACTTAGTATCATCCAAAGGTGAGGGTAAGTTATCCGTTGCTGAGCCAACAGTAAACGATAGGATAACCTGTTCCCCGCAATACACTCCTCGGTCTTTAACAAGATATCTTAAAAACTGATGCGCTTTCTGTGTCGCTTCGTAGCTGACGGATACGGCTTGGTTTGCATTTTCAAAACGCCCGCGAAAAGTAAAGTTAGTTTCATCATTAGCAGATATCAATTTTGCGTTAGCCGAAGCATTCGAAATTTTTTTCGGATGAAAAGTCGTAGCTAGTTGCATTGTACCATCGATGAAATCCAACGACAAGTTCTCTTGGCTTTTTTCTAGTTTTTGTAGCCTGCCCTTTTCTTCTTTCGTTAGCTTCGTGTTCTCTCGAAGCTTCAATATTTCATCTTTTTGTGTTTTCAGCAAATTTTTTTTGACAGCCATATAGTACAGATGCCATGCCTCGAAGAATGAGGTGTCCTCCCATATCTTTGATTTTTCCTCGCCTAGAAGTTGTACTTCAAACAAAACAAGAGTTTTTCCTTTCGGCTTTAAGCATTGCAAATCATCTTCGACGGTTCGCTTGGAAATATAGGAGTATATCGACTTCACCTGTGGCGTTGCATACTCACTATTAGCGAATGCACCCAATTCTGCCATATAACGGTCAAATTGCTCTCCTTTAGCTACAAAGTATGCATATTGCTCAAATACCGGATGGGGTTCTGTTTTAGCATCTCGGGTTCGACCCGCACTTTTCTCCCTAACGGGAATATTTACAGATACGGGCGAGACAATCCACTCCTTAGTTTTATCATTTTTTTTTGATTTCTTTATTGGGTAAGCACTTTGAAACTCACCCTTACCATCAATTATAATAACCGCAATCCACTCCGTGTGGTTTGAAATCGACGTGGTGGAAAGCGGGAACATCTTTTCCAAAACGCTCGAATTTTCATCGTAGCTTGTTACTAGATTTTGCCAGAAACTCATTTGGAATCCTCCTTCATTAGATCCGCTAATAAGTAGTCATCATCTATTAAGGAAAAGTCAATGCCTGGTTGAAACTGCTTCTGATTAAGAGGACGAATGTGCTCACGAACCACCCCAAAATTATCAGGTCGGGGAAATTCAATAACACCGTCATTCATTTTAGCCCGCCACAACCGTCTGCCTAATTCATCTTTTCCTGTATCACTGGGATAGTCAAAGCCATGGAACATCACTCCAAAGTCAATTTCTCCGTATCCATCATAAAAGCTAGTTCCTTCCCCAAATCGACAGGGCTCCACATAGCCCTGACACTCACGCGTACCCAAAAATATGTCGCGCCTACCGCCTTTGATAACGGATCTTTTGGCAACGTTGTGGTGTTTGTTCTCATTGCGGTCGAAAGTAAGGCTTTCATTATTCATGTTCCACTCAAAATGAGCCAGTACTTGATATTCAACCTCTCGCAAATATGTATAATAAGAGAGGTCAGAAATAGAAGCTTCCTTTTTTTTGGTAGGATTTCTCATGCTTGGATAAATACCATCCATTTGCAATGTCTTTATACCCTTTGATTCGGTCTGGATCTTGTTCATGACACGCACCGCATCAATAACCCAAATAAAGGTAGGCTTCCAGTACACGCTTTCCGTAATGCCGATAAGTGCTTGATATGTAGGCACCTGATAAGAGAATTTTTCCCCACCAACCCGCATGATAGGGTCAGCAAACAGAGCATAACGTCCACTTACTTTGAATTCAATTGAATTGCGTTGTTTTTTCATTTATCACCTGACATGTAAAGTAGGGTTAGTTGAGAATCAGACAGAAGCCCTTGATCATTGTTGTACCAATCGGGGCTAAGTAAATAGAATGCGTCTTCAACTGCGGCAATTGCACCCGAACCCCTCAACTTCTCCAATGTGTGCGGGTAAACATTAACAGTATATCGCTGCAAGTGCTTCAATAGTCGTGTTTTTTGAGTGGGGTCAAAACTTTTTCCAAATTCACACACAAGCTCCATTGCGTCGCCATAGGGAACAACAATTCCGCTTTGCCCCTTGTCAATGACCGCGAAAGCTCGGGCGGCAGTCTCAAAGGCTGCAGGGAGTCCTATGTATGACTCAGCACAATGTCGATCCTTGTAAGCCTGTATATCAAGAGGATTGTTCGAAAGACAATTATAAATAGAGTAGTTCCCTTTATCAATGTTGTAGTCCATTTTATCCTTCCGCCTATAGGAGATATATTTATAAAATAATGCCATTGTGTCTTCGCTCAATAAATCAGATTCAGGAACTTCCCGCAGGATGCGTAGGGTTTCGCGTTTTCCTTCCTCGATATCCGGCAACTGACTTATGTTTTCATTCATAACGTCAATTATGAAAACACTTTGTGGTGTCTCTGGTATTTCGTTGTTGCGGTTGCAACGTCCTGCCGCCTGTACTATGCTATCTAATCCGGCATTGGCGCGTATAACGCAGCCAAAAGAGATATCCACGCCAGCTTCGATCAGTTGGGTGCTCACGCAAAGGGTAAGGCGTTTGTTTTCCAAATTGCAGCGCAGTCGTTCCAGTACTGCCAAGCGATGTTCAGGACAAAGATCTGTTGTTAAAAAAGCTTTATCCACATCGGGCTTAGAGAAATCGCAATGGGAATAGACAGCTAAGGCATCCTTTTTGGTATTCATTATGACAAGAGTGCTTTTCCCTACATCAAGCTGCTCTTTGGCAAGATCAGCAATTTGTTTGTGGGACATTTGTTCTTGAGCCTTGTTCTTAATGTACACACGATTGAAGACTTTTTTATTTTCGTCAGGTATTTGCACTAACGTGGGGCACTCTGACAGGTGGATAGGGCGCTCCATCTTGTCAAGATGTGGCTGTGTTGCAGTGCATAGTAATGCGGTGCTTTTCCCAAATGTGCTCAAGAAATTAATTGCATCATTAAATAAATGGGTGCACTTGACTGGGAGAGATTGAATCTCGTCAAAGACTAAAACTGCCTCGGACATATTGTGGAATTTGCGAAGCATGGAGGCCTTGTTACTGTAAATCGTCTCCAGGAATTGCACCATTGTTGTCATGATTATTGGGCTATCCCATCGTGAGACCAATAATCTACGTAGCTCATTCTCGTCATCCTTTTCTGGCAACTCAATGTTTGAGTGGTGCTCCAATATCAGGCTGTCGTCCTCTTCCTTAAATACTTCCCATAGCTGTAACGCTGTTTGATCTAAAATAGACAAATATGGAATAACATAGATAATACGTTTGAGGTTGTGCTCTTTAGCGTGTTCTATAGCAAACCTAAGACTTGATAAGGTTTTGCCGCCACCTGTTGGAACGGACAGCGTGTATGTGCCTTGGATTCGCTTTCCAGCTTTAGTGCACTGTTGCGAAATCTCTCCACGTATTTTGTCGAGTGGAGTTACCGCGAAAAATCCAGCGAGATGACTTTCCAAAAGATCGGCAAGATGTGCCCAATCAGGAGCCGTGTCGTCTGGTTTGATACCCGCTGCATCGCAGCGATCCGCATCGACAAGGCAGGAGAATAAGACCTTCGTTGCTAGATGGAGCATAAAATGAAGATTGAGGTTTTTATTTGCACAGACGTTGCAAAAACCAAGAACCTCCTTTTCAATCTCCTCTGTCAATTTCGGAGGGCAACCAGATAGCGACCACCCCTCTTTTTCACCATCTCCTATTTCATTAACAAAAGCCTCGAGAGCTTCGCCATAGTTTATATCTATTTCACGGTCGTTAATTTTTTTTAATAGAGTCCTTTCAGCATTGGTAATAGTATCTGATAACCCACCATGATGAGCCAAGATTGTACTTCCTATAATATCCGAAACCAGAGGATCGCGTAAGGTGTCTAGCGCATATTTTACACCTTGAAAAGCATGAATAACCTCGCCTCGCCTGGCACCTTCCCCTTTTATACGACGGATTAGATAATCTTGGTATGTGTATGTATATTTTCCAAAATCATGCAGCATGCCAGCATAATGAGCGGTCGCTCCGAACCCAAACACCTCTGCGAAGTGTCTTGCCAAACAAGCTGTGTTTTTCAGATGAGTATAAAGTTTTTGCCCTTTACGTGCGAGATAAACCATATTACATCTCCCTACGAACACCTTTCGCCGCCAAGATGACTGAGCGGGTCGGTAAAAAGGGCGTATTTGCCCCAAATTCTATACGATATGGCGTTGCGTCTCATAGCTTCCTCTTCTCTTTTCTAAACTCCCCTGCCGGGTTACCCCGGCAGGGGCGCAGATAAGCTGCTTCACATAAAACAACTTGTTTCAACCCTCTGACTGCTCCATAGGCTCTTCCTGAAAAGTGCCTGATGCGGTCAGACAAGGCGCAGAATAACATGAGTATTGGAATGAAGTCAAGCATTATTATTCAAGTTATTTTAAGTGAAATGATTTGGACTCTCGACGTGCGACTCTTGACACTCGAGTTAGATGTGCGAATGCCGAGCGTCGCTTGTCGAGTGTCCAGAGGTTGTTTCATTTCTCAATCTCCTGGATTGCTTTGCACTGAGGGTAACCAGTGCAACCCCAGAACGGCTGCCCAGCACTGGGACCGGAGCGGGCTTTACGTTTGGTCATTGGCTTGCCACAGGCTGGGCAGGAGGGTGCAGGCTCCTTGTTTACTTCAGCAGCTTCGCGCTGCTTGAGGCGCAGTTGGGTCATGCGCTCGCGGAATCCGCCTGCCTCTATCACATCTTGGGCTATTTTATCCATTTGGCGAAAGAGTAGGCTTTCAGTACGCTTGACAATTACTATCAGGGCATTCGCTGCGATTATGGGGTCAACGTGTTCCAGCCAGGGAGCAAAGCGTTTGCGCATGGCAATGATGTGCTTGCTGAACTCGTGCAAAATGTCGCTTTGAGCATTAAAATCGTCCAACGACAAACTGTTGACCGTTTGCCAGCGCTCATCTCTCTCTGACCACAGAAGCTGATCGTTATCAATCAGCCAGGTCTCATAATCACCGAGCAACTCCTCCAAGCTCCCT
Source organism: uncultured Lentisphaerales bacterium (assembly GCA_964405775.1). Lineage (GTDB taxonomy): Bacteria > Verrucomicrobiota > Kiritimatiellia > RFP12 > UBA3636 > JAAZFF01. Next base: position 29,335 of record CAYOPG010000014.1, on the reverse strand, counting down.
TTGGCAACATCAAGCAGCTTAAGTTCTGTCTCTTTTGAGGTTCCTGACCGCGCAGAAGCCTCAACGATATTTTGTCGGGCAGAGCGGGCTGCTCCTATCATTTGGCCGCTGGTCTTGCCAAGCGGATCTTCTTTCCAAGGGAAAACTCGTTTACAAAAACGTGTAGTGGCATGATAGACCAGGCAGGTAAAGCGAAATGAGAGGAGTTTGCGGTAGCCACCTGAGGGACTAATGGGTGAAGATGACATGGCAGTACCTTTCGTAAAGGGTTTGATTGGAATCTGGACTCTCGACTTGCGACTCTCGGCACTCGTGATTAGGTGTACGAGTGTCGAGTGTCGCTTGTCGAGTGTCCGCGCTGGAGATTAGCGTTCGATAATCTCCACACCAGATGGGAGGTTTTCGCAATTTATTGTAACCTCATAGTCACTGAAGTCACGCGGTGGCTTGTCAGAGTCCTTGAGCGTGACCTTGACACGATCAAAGAGCTTGTGGGCATGGGCATTGCCAAGTGCCGTACTGTGCTTGAAGACGACAAGCTTCTGCGTTGACATCATCCCACGCGCGGCGGAGCGGTCGTGCTCGAACATGTCCGCCAGTGCCTTCCAGAGCAACTCAAGATCCTCCGCGGAGAAACCTGTTTGGGCAGCCAGCGCAGGCGATACGAATCCATAGGAGACATATACTCCGTAGGGTACGGTGTTCTTGCGCCCCATAGTGCGGTTGTCGCCGCTTTGCTTCTCTGCCTCGGCCTCAGTGGCGACAGCCATGCGAGTAATAGAATGCTCCAGCGTGACGACAGGGTCAACCGAACGTGCGAAGGTCATTTGCACCGGCCCGCGCACCTGGCCGGCATTGGCACCAGTGCTCATAACTGCTCCAAAGACGCGTATGTCATAATAGTCGGCACACATCTTTTTACGCGCTGATTGCACTTCGTCACCTTGCCCCTGCCCTTCCTTATTGCGCTTTTTCCCGTCTTTCTCATCTGCGGGGGGCTTGGTAAGGTCTATTTCCAGATCAGAGTACGACTTGCCGATCAACTGGTTTAATATGGCCTTTTCCTTAACGAAAATATCGTAGCCCGGTTCTTCGGATTTCGTCAGTTGCACATAGTTGCGAACCTTGCGTTTGAGGCAGACATCGGTGACAAGCCCATGTCCGGTCTGGGCATCTATACGTGGCAGGTTGCCTGCGTCGGGGTCGCCGTTGGGGTTGCCGTCTTTCACATCAAATACCAGCATGAAGTCGTAGCGGTTTGTGATCGGTGTGCTCATCTTGTTTGCTCCTCTTTATTGTTAATCGTTAATTGTTTTGTTTGTCAGATTTTTTCGTCCAGAGATCCTGCACCTGATGGTAGTAGCCGATGGCGAACCGCCCTTGGTCCCCAAGCGGCAGATGCGAGGGAAAATCAGTGATGCTATCCACAATTTCGCCAAGTGCTTTTTCGAACCAGATACGTCGCCCAGGGTTCTCAAGCTTGGATAGGTGATGATTCTTCAACCGCATGAGGTTCCCGAACACCGTTGAAGGCGTTGACGATGCGGAGGCGTAGAACTTGTCGCGGATTGTGGCATTAATGCCGGGTTGTGCTTCCTGCTGGATTTTTTCCAGCACGGCAAACAGCCTACCAAGCTGATATCCAATGTTGGGGTTTTCCTTGTCGAGACTCATTGTAAGCATCCTTTCGTTATTTTGTGGGTTAAATCTAAGTTTCCTGTTGATGTATCCTTTTATCAGCTTTGCGCGTGGGTACGAGACATCACGCTCCGCCTTGGTGCGCAGCAAGACGGCCTGCAGGAGAGTTTCCGGAAACGGAAGGTTCCCTAGAATGCTGCGCATAACTTCTCCAGCGAGGTTGGGGTTTATGTTCTCGGATTTCCCTTGAACCGCAGTTGATACAAGCAGACGCCAAAGGGAGAGGTCCTTGCGGTCCTTTGCCCCATGGGCGATCCTCAAATCCTCGAAGTACTGGCGTATGTTGGCTGCGATATCGGCAACGGTTCCCACGTGCCAGAACCGCACGGAAAGGCGACCGGCATTGGGGGAAAGTCCAAGAACATAAAAACCGGTGTCATCACCGTCTTGCGTAAAAGTCCCAGACTCCACGGAATTGTACAATGCGGTGACAGCCTCTACGAGCCGGTCTGGATCGTCTGGCGGAGGTTCAGCGAACCAAGCCAGAAACTGATCTTCGACAATGGTTTTCCTTTTTGACCAGAAAACGACTGTCGCATCGCCGACTTGGATTTTTTGATTTGAATCTTTATCCAGCAGAGTGTTAAGAGCTGTGGTGTATGCGAAGCTCGCAGATTCCCCGACAGGCGCGTTATCGCCCTGTGTTTTTCCGAAAGAGCAAAACGCTGCTGCGTTGAACCCTACGATGTTGCCGCCAGTGGTGTTGGCTCCGCGCACGCCCTTGATGGGTGGATGCAACCGCGCAATGGTGTCCTGAACTCCTGACACTATGCAGAGATCCCGCCCGCCATCTACGGTGCTTGTCTTCGTGTCAAGCCGACGTATTATTTCAGGATTCCGGAAAATCGGCTCCTGCCTGCCTGCAATTCGGAATGAAATAAAGGAAGCCAGCCTAAGCTCTTCAATAGATTCCGGGGCAATCTTAGCGAGAGACTCCAACTTGTCAGGATTTTTGAGAAATGTGATAAGCGCAGCTACATCCGGGATCTCAAATAGTTTTTCGTCCTCAATGCGTTCTATGAAAAGGTTGTTTTTCGCAATAGCCTTTTCCCTATCACCTTTTACGTCCATGGCCAGCGTGTATTCTGGATCATCCCACAGAAGATTTGCACGCATACCCGAACTCCTTTTCACAGCCTGAGGAACCATAAACGCCTTTGCACGCAACTTCTTGCCTTCCGGCTGGCGTGTGTCTTCGATACCAACCGGCGAACCATCAGGATTAAGGACGACAAGAAACGGCAACTCCTTTTTCTCCCACCCAGGCGGAGCGATGCCCGAATCGGGGTCTGCGACTTTGCGATCGTAGTATTCTTTCAATGCCTGAAGTATCATTTGCGCACCTCCTCCGAGTTGATGTCCGGAACAATTATCACGCCCTTGTCCATGACAGCTCGGTAAAACATTGGCTTTATGTTGGCTGGCTCCGAATAATCCATGTCATAGAGCATGAAGCCCAGATCCCGGCTGTCCTCGATTGGGCGGTCCGGTTCCTCTTCAGGCCGCTTCACCAGCCTGAATGAGCATGAGAATTCCCTGCACCCGAGATACGGTTGCATGAAGCACTGGCCCTTGGTTGCACGACGGTCGAACATGGCGGCGTACTTGGCTTCCTTTTCATCTGATTTCGCCTCCGCCTGCCTGTACAGCTCCTTCTCTTCCTCGTCCGTGAGCCACTCCGGAGCTGGGTTGCGCACTGACGATCTTTTGTCAACAGGAATAAACTCGAATTCGGCATAGATGCGGTACTTGACATCCCGCAGGATCAGCCCCGCACGCTGAGCGCGAGAGTCCTCTATATAAATGCCAGTGCTTCTCGGGCTGGCGACGTTTGTAACCTCGTTCCGGCGTACTGATGCCCAGAGTATCGGGTTGAGAACCTCTATTCTTCTGATCTGCCAGCGTATTGCCGGCTTCCAGAAGATTGCACTATATATTGCCCGCGCGGCAGAAGGCGTGATAACATCGTAGCTGACGCGCTCCACCTTCATCTCGGGCCGTGTGAAGCAGGCATAATCCCCTGCAACCTCCAAACAGAATCCTCGCATTGTTGTTATCCTTTCGTTCGCTCTGGTTCTTTGTTAAAATTTCTAAATATTAAGATCCTCGGGGGCGATACTCTCCCGCCACATGTCCAGCCCGAAAACATCGTTGTAAAGCGATGGCATTGTCTGGACGTATATGCCGGGGTGCATTTCCTCAACAAAACCTTTGTCAATCATGGAGAAGAGCGCCCGGCGCGGAACGTTCACCGTGTAACGCTGAAGGCGACGCATGATGCCACGCTTCGGCCCGACCTTACGCAAGCCGTCAATAATACCGCCGCTGTCGGCGTAGCGCACTATCACGGCAGCAGAGGCCTGGTCGTCTATCATCCTGAATGCCTCCGCAGCCTCGCGGAACTGGAACTGACAGCAATGCGCGTTTATCTCCAGCCACCCGCGGAACGCCAGCCCCAAATCATTCTGTCTGCCGTACAATGTCCTAAAATATTCCGGGAAGCTTTTCGGAGATTCCACATCGCTTCCAACTTCCAGCAAATCGCCAAGCGCATCCTCCGCCTTGCGCAAATCGCCTAGAGGCGCCGCCTTGGGTGGCATGAAGACGACAACGCGCCCGGGGACTTCAGAACTCCCCTCGCGATTGCAACGGCCAGCGGACTGCGCAATCGACGCAAGCCCCGTGTATGCGCGGTACACAATAGGGAAATCAATGTCCACCCCCGCCTCGATCAATTGCGTGCTAATGACTCGGATCTGCTGCCCTGCTTGAAGCCCCGCCTTGATATCGGCAATGACCCGCGAACGGTGTTCTCCGCACATGGAGGCGGAAAGATGCACAGTCCCCGGAGGCATTTCCGAGTGGAGGTCCCGGCAGTCCTTCCGCGTATTCACAACGCACAAGACCTGATTATGCGCAAGAAGTTCTTCAGCCACTTCCTTCCAAGTTCGCCGAACCGTACGGTCGGCGGGAATTTCGATTTGTGTACGCCTGAGGCGTCCATACAGATCCATTTCTTGCGGTATAATCTCGTGGATGCCATCCAACCCCGGCAACGCCGGCTGCGTGGCAGTTGAAAGGACGATACTGGAACCGTAACGCGTAGCCAACTGCCTAATAGCCTCGGTGCAAGGCAGCAGCAGCTTCGGCGGCAGAAGCTGCACCTCGTCCAGAATGACAACACTCTCCGCAATGTTGTGCAACTTGCGGCAGCGGCTCGATTTGCACGCGTAAAGCGACTCGAAAAACTGCACGCTGGTTGTGACTATGACGGGCGCATCCCAGTTCTCGGAGGCGAGCCGCGATTGCTGCGTTTCCTTTTCCGGGTCAAAGTTTGAGTGGTGTTCGACAACATTCTCCGCCCCAAGGAACCCACGCAGCGTATCTGCCGTCTGCTCGATAATAGAAGTGTAGGGGATAACGTAAATGATCCGTTTCATTCCATGTTTAAGCGCATGGCGGAAAGCGAATGCCGTGCTCGACAGCGTCTTTCCACCTCCCGTCGGCACCGTCAACGAGAAAAGTCCAGGCTGCAACTCCCCAGCCGCCTCGCATGCGGTGCGGATTTCTGCGCGTATCCCATTCACGTTGGTTTTCGACGCGCTAAGCTGCTTTTTGTCAAGGCTGACAAAAAAGAGGTCTGCCAGTTCCGATAGAGACGGATATCGTGAACGCTGACCCGCACTAGAGGGATCCATGAAAGACTCCGTGTCCAGAAAGTCGGCATCTACAAGGCAGGAGTACAGCATTCTGATCCAGAAGCTGACATCCGCTGTCGCGAATTTCCATGGAGGCCCAACTGTGATGCGCCGCCAATCCTCCGCATGCTCTGCTACCCATTCAGCCACCTGGGACTCCTCTAGAATATTTTTCTCCTCTGTAAGGCGGTGAGCCAACGCCCCTCCAGGCGCAACTCCCCCAATCCAATCCGGCAAACCTGCATGATGGCCAGAGACACAGTATGCCGCAATTCGTCCTATACCGCGCAAGTTCTCATTAGCCCATACGGCACCAACGCCGGAGTGGGAATGGCCGGACGCATCATATTCAGCATCCTCCATGCCGTTGCTATAGCGCAAATACGCTTGAAAGGACATACGCGCCTTGCCGACATCATGCAGCAGCCCGAGCAGACGCCCCCACCCAGCCGAGTTGAACTTCTCCGCGAAAGAAGCGGCTAATCCGGCAACCGACATGGCGTGTGCGTTAAGCTGATGCCATTCTTCTACGGAAGTCCCGGGTTTGCTGTGTGCAAATATGTTGTCTTGTGCGCCACTCCTGACAATCATATCACTACTACCCCCGCCATCGCCTGTATCATAGGATTGTTTGTTTTTATGCCATCATCCAGCCATTGGCTATTCTCGCCCATCTCACATTAGTCCTCCACCTTCTTGACCGTATTTTATCACACCTCGAACAGAACTTCAAGCACAATTTTACACATAAATTAACAATTTATATAATTTATTGTCAATTTTGTCCCAGTTGATGCCTCATTCTTGAATATCGTCAGTCGTCAGGAGAACAGACTGCCAATAATGTCTCACAATCCGTTTGCGTGCTAAGGTGCACAATGCCAATCTAGCCGCATTCGCAAAAAGGAAATAAGGGGCATATCTCCAAATATTCCAAAACCAATTGGTTTGAAAAGCGGAGACAGGCCATATCACCCCACTGCAAAATTACTGGGCTGGGTATGGAGGCGGGACAACGCGAATTATCAGAGGGTAGCGGATGCGCAACTGGTCGTTTAGGTTCACCTCGACCCAGTGAGTGCCTTCGCGCTCGAACTTTGCGTTTACAAAAACTTCTATGCTCGTGGCAGTGTGCACATCGGCCTTGAGGTGTATTTTGACGTCTTGCCCCGAAGCGACTACGGTTCCTCCGTCAGGACCGATGATCCGGGTTTTCTGGTTGAACGTACCCTGTCCGCAGCACCATCTGTTTACAATGCAGATTTTGGCAAAAACCGCAGGAAGTTTGTTCACCGCGAGTCCGTCGAAAATGCCAATAAGCATAAACTTGCCGTTGTTTTCTTGACGGACATCGTCGCACAGCAGGCTAGCCTGAAGATCTGGAAGCATTGAAGTTTCGATGCTCATATCACGTTACTCCATGAAAAGGTTTTGGGATGGATAGACCGGATCGCAGGTAACCGAGACCCCAAGTCGGCGCAGCCCTGCGGAATCGCCGTCACCCGCCATGTGCGAAAGGTGGACATCGCAATCTCGCAGTTCCACAAGCGTTTCGACGGCGCGCATGACGGCGTTGCTGTTCGCAGAGCTGATGCCGATGGCGATTAGAAGCTCGGCAACGTCGAGGTTCGAGGCTGTCTGCCTGAAAGTCTGCTCCTTCATATTGGTGATTGCATGAGTGAACGGCTCAGGTATCAGGTGCAACCAGTCTGGGAGGCCTGCCAGATGTTTTAGTGCGTTAAGAAGCATGCTTGAGGCAGCGTGCATCATGGGCGAGTTTTTGCCGGTGATTATCGTGCCGTCGTGAAGTTGGATCGCGGCCCCGCAGTAGATTCCGTTGAACCCCTTGCCGAGTTCCTTAGCTTCTGCCGCGGCCTTACGAGCCGGTTGTACAACGGCGCGGTCTTCGAGTTTGAGGTTCAACTCCGCAAGAAGTCCGTCGACGCGATCCAGCGCCTTCTCGTTGCAACGGCCTTCAAGGATTTCGCAGGCGGTTTGGAATCGGCGTCTAATGACCTCCTGCCCGGCAGCACGGCGAACGACATCGTCATCCGTGATAGCGAACCCGACGCAGTTGACACCCATATCGGTAGGCGATTTGTACGCATCTGGGCTCATAATGCCGGTAAGCAGAGCTTGCATGACCGGGAAAGCCTCAATGTCTCTGTTGTAATTCACGGCATAGCGGCCGTATGCCTTCATGTGGTACGAGTCTATTTCGTTGATATCAAACAGATCAGCAGTCGCGGCTTCGTACGCTATGTTTACAGGATGATCTAAAGGGAGGTTCCAAACAGGGAATGTCTCATATTTCGCATATCCAGCCCTCCTGCCGCGTTTGAATTCGTGGTACACCTGATTGAGACAAGTGGCAAACTTGCCGCTGCTAGGTCCGGGACCGATTACAGCGACTATCGGACGCTCTGTCTCCACGAAATCGTTTTTGCCGCATCCCTCTTCGCTAAGCACCATGTCGGGATTTTCGGGATACCCCGGGATCAGCGAATGCGTCACTACCTTGATGCCGAAGTGGCGCAACTTGCCGACAAATCCCGCTGCTGCCTTCATCTCGGGATTGAACCGGGTCACAACGACCGCGCGAACTGGAATTCCCCAGCGACGGACTTCATCGATAAGCCGTAGCACCTCGTTGTCGTATGTAGTCCCAAAATCTCCACGGTACTTCCGGTGCTCCACATCTCCGGCATGCACACATATCACGACCTCTACCCTGTCGCCCAGATTCTGCATCATCCTGATTTTCACATCGGGGTCAAAACCCGGCAGAACACGCTCAGCATGCAGGTCCTGAAACAGCTTCCCGCCGACCTCCATGTAGAGTTTGCCGAAACGGTCTGCACGCCTCAAAATCTCCGCGCTTTGCTTCTCGATGTAAAGCGCGTTGTCAAAACCGGTTTTATTTATTTCCATATCAAAGCCCGGGGAACTGCCCGACTGCCTCAGCGCTCTCACCTGTTGTGGCATCATTTCCGACAGGCACAGCGGCTCCTTCGTTCACTTCTTTGATCTCTTCAAAAACGGGGAGCAAGTCAAGCACGTCGATGCGTAGCGAGGATTTTTTCTTGAGCGCCTCATTTGCCAGATAGTTCGCCCTCGTCATGGCTCTCTGATCCCCCGCACCGTGCACATAGCTGAAAACAGCAGCGTTGAACAGCTGATCGCCATGTTCCACGACTCCAATCTGACGGCTCTGAGGCCGCCGTTCGAGAAGGAGTCCCACTAGAACCATCCAGTCCCCCACCGTAAGCGCCTCGACCGGAATCCTCCGATTCATAGGGAGTAAAATCTCTTTGCCATCGTTGCTCACGCCGGTAATGTCAAAGTTCCGGTACCCTCTGCGAACTCCGCCGTTACCGCGCAAATCATCGAGTATAAACTCATGTAGTGACTTAATTCTGGTCATGCGTTCGACGGTCCATTTGAGCTCCACACGACTTTCATCGGTCGTCAACTCGTCCTTCATGCGGTTCATATCTGATATGACACGGTCGTATTCAAACGAGTCGATGAACTCCTTCTTTTTGCCAAAAACCTCTCTTACTCGTTCGATCTCACCGTCCGATATCGCCTTCGCCTTGGCTTCCGCGATTCTTTTCTCACTTTCCAGCTTTTCTAGCGCGGCGGTTCTTTCCAATTCCTCCTGCTGGAGTTTGCGTTGGGCAATCAATTTCTCCCCAGCTATCGAGACTTGCCCTATGCCACGTTTCATACCTTTGAGAGTGTTTACCGCCGCCGATATGAGTCGATTCATCTCATCGATTTTGCTAAGTCTTACTTCGCGGGCTTCCGCACGAGCTTTAAGTCCGGCGGCGACCGCATCAGGTGCCGCGCCAACTTTGACTTCCGCGAATACGGCTACCGGCTCGGCCATGATCGCCTCGCATCTGCGAAGGGCGGCGCGTATGCTCTTTGCCCCTGGATAAACATATTCCTCCGCCGCGACGATAAGGGGGTCGGCTGGTCTTGCCTGTGTCTCTTCTACTGGCGCTTTTTCAACCACAGACTCTTCGATTTGCGCCACCTCGACCGCGGCAGCCGTATCCGCCTCTTCCGCCGTTGTAGCGACATAGTCTTCTGCGGGCGCAGCATCTGCTATAAGATTTGTCGCCTGCTCCACTACATTAGTAGCTTCTACTAGAGCAGGTTCCAGAATAGGCTCGGGGTCTGGCGGAGGCGGCGGCTCAAGGTTGGGTAGGACAAGGTCAGTCCCAGTGGCTTGCTTATAAACAGACCCAAGCTCAACCAGCACTTCCTGCATAGCGACGTCTTGCGCAACCATTCTCTGCAAGCAGGCCGCCATATCGGCGTCAAGAGCGGTATAGCTCTTCTCCTCACGTTGCAGTTTCGCAAAATTTTCCCTCGCCATTTTGTCGGCTTTGGCACTTTTCACGAACAATAATATTCCTATGGATATGGCTCCAACTATAAGCAGCACGAAGAAAACAAGACCCGCCACAAGCGCGACTTTGGCAGGATTACCTGACGTTTTTCTTTTGTCTGCCGACTGCAGGTCGCTCTGCGTGTATGAAACTTTCATTACAGCGGATGGGTTCTGCTGACCATACGCAGCGGAATACGCCGCCTGCGACTCAATCGCTCCTTTTTGTATGACGAATTTCTTTCCGGATTTGCCCGATGATCTCGAATCGTCCTCGGTCTGCACCACGCCCTCCATGGTGCCTGTCACGTATCCAGTCGGGAGAGAAGTCTTGCGCCCAAAATCCCGTGGCTGCGGTCCCTGTTTTCGTATTTGAGGGATCGGCCCTAGGTAGTTCTTGATGTCGTTGATCAGCGACCCGTAGTTTGGGTACCGCATAAACAGGTCGTTATACATCATGCGTCCGATAATGCGAGCGACCTCGGGTTCGATGTCAGGGCGAAGCTGATCGAGCGGCACGGGAGGACCCGCGAAACGAGCCTTTATCACGGCCACGGCGTCCTCTCCCTCGTAAGGAGGCACGCCTGCAATTGCGTGGTAAAGGGTAGCGCCCAGACTGTAGATATCGCTTCGTGCGCTGTTCTTCTTCTTCTGCACTTTCTCTGGCGCGATGTAGTAAGGAGTACCCCAAAGCTCGTTGCTCCTCCCCTGCGACGCCATGCTGGCAATACCGAAATCGATGAGTTTCGAGCTCATCTGATCGTTGAACAGAATGTTGTCAGGTTTGATGTCTCCATGGAAAAGCCCCGTAGCCTCCGCCGCGCGCAACCCCTCCGCGACCTCAAGCCCAACTCGCATCACAAAGGCGCAGTCCAACTTTATGCCTGCTGAAATCATTGAATCAAGCGACTTCCCGGGAACGAACTCCATTTCTAGATAAGGAACATCTTTCCACTCCCCGAAAGAATATATCTGCGCCACGTGAGGATGGTTCAGCTTGGCAGCGTTCTGCGCCTCGTTTCGGAAAACGGACAGCGCCTTTGGATCTGAGCCCAGAGTTTCCTGCATCATCTTGACGGCCACCTTGCGGCCTAGAGAGTCGTCGTTCGCCAGGAACACCTTCCCCATGCCTCCTGCGCCCAGACGTTTCAGAAGCGTGAAATGATCGAATTTGGCGGGGACGTCGGTCTGAGCGCCACATGCGGGGCATATGACTTTTGAGAACGACGTAGCGGTGCTGGTATCGATATCAGCGCTGCATCCGGAACACTTAGTTATGTTAATGTGCTCGGCACCCGGGATTTCCGTACTCTGAGGGTTGCGAATCCCACCCGACGCTCCCATTGTTTCTCCGTTCATTTCAAAAACCTCTTCCAGATCTTTCCTGATTCCTTGACAAAAACTTCCGAATAACGCATCATCCGTCGCTTGAATCCCTCCTGCTAGGGGGTAGCGACGTCCTTCTTCTGATTACATAGGTCTTATTATATGCATTCCGTTTTGTTTAGTCTAGACTATATTACTATTTATTCCTACGGCGCGTGCCTTGCACTTGCAATTATCCTGAACTATATCGTGATGGTCAAGATTGGACGTCCGAACGGCTACACATCGGACTTTATATCCTCTCTCCTGACACTTATGATTGTGACGGGGCTCATCGGAACTCGCCTCTTCTACGTAATAGAGCATTGGGAGGACTACTCCGGCAACTTATTGAAAATATTCAATGTTCAGGAAGGCGGCCTCATGTTCTACGGGGGATTTGTATTGGGTGGAATCTCCCTGATAATATTCTGCCGAGCCCAACGCAAACCGGTAGGCGACGTGCTAGACCTAGTAGTAACGGCGATACCTCTGGGGCAGGCAATCGGCCGTGTAGGATGTTTCCTCCACGGGTGCTGCTACGGGAAGCCGTCGCACTCACAAATAGCAGTGTGCTACCCTAAAAACTCGCTGCCGTTTATCGGACAGGGTAATCAAGGCATGCTTCCGGCCGACGCCACCCAATCACTCCCTGTACTACCCTCACAACTATTCGAGACAGCTCTCACTCTCATCATATTCGCGGTTCTCTTGTCACTGTACAAACACCGCCGCCACCAATGGATTCAGGTGGCTCGCTACATGTTGATGTACGGAGCCGCCCGCTTTCTCGTAGAATTCTCAAGAGGCGACAGCCGTTTCCACTTGGGAGCACTTTCCATCGGCCAGATTATAAGTATGGCGCTCATGACAGGAGGTGTTGCAATCATGCTGTACCTTCGCACCCAACCGCCCAACGTGCCGCAACAAGCCGACAAGATTAACGTCTAGCAACAACCGCAGCTACAGTATCTCGACTTTTGCCTTATCGCGAAGTTCGTCAACATAGGCTGCAAGCACATCGCCCCGCCTTGTATGACGAAGAAAATCGCGAATTTGCTCGAACACTTCTGAGAGATCAGGATCGGACGCCGCCTGTTCGTCGTTCTTATATATTATGTGATACCCGAATTGTGTTTCGACTATATCGCTCAACCCGTTTACAGGCATTGAAAAAACAGCCTCGTCGAATTCCTTGACCATCATGCCACGGCTGAACCAGCCGAGACTTCCGCCAGACTGTTTTCCACTAGGGCAGTCGGAACACGCCGCAGCCTCAGTAGCAAAATCGGCTCCCTCCTCTACTCTCTTTCGAATCTCACGGATTTGGTTTATTGCCGTCAGCTTGTCATCAGCACCGTCAGATTTGGGTGTAACAAGTATGTGTTGAGCCAGAACGCGCTCCCCTTTCCCGTATTCTTCGGCATGCTCCTTGAAATGCTTCTCCACATCTTCGTCCGTTGGCTCTGGAACACCAGAAGTTATCTGTTCGACAAGCTTGTCGACGCGCCTGCCAAGTTTGAGCTGGTTGCGAAACTCAACAATGTTTGTCCCGCGTTTCTTGAGTATATCCATGAAACGCTCCTCGCCGTGCGCCTCCGCCTTCATCTCCTCCAGACGTTCCTCAATCTCCTCTTCTGAAACCGGAATGTCGAGTCTGGCCGCCTCGTCGAAGAGCAGTTTGGCGCCAATTGCCTGCTGCTCGGCACGCTCTTTAAGCACTGGCAGCTCCTGCCTTATTTTGTCTTCCGGCATTCCGTGCTCCGCATAGAACCTTATAAGCCTGTTCAACTCAAATTCAACCGCGTTTTTAGGGATTTCCTGTCCGTTTACTTTTATCATCACTTATTTGTTTGTTTGCACTTTAAAAATTCGCGTTCAACACCGTCTACTTGCGGCTTCCGCCCTGAGGCTTGTCATCGCGAAGAGGACCAAATCCCTTACCAAGAGGCTGAGAGGACGTCCCCTCGTATAGCTGTTTGAGGTACGGAACTTGACTGATCAATATCTCAGCGTCTCGCTTGCCGTATTTCAATGCGAAATCCAGCGAGGCGCGCGCGCGAACCACATCGCCTTTTGTAAGGCAGACACCTGCATAATCAAGCCAAGCTTCCCAGTTTTTGATGTTCTCCTCTCGGTTCAGATAGACAACCAGGACTCGTTCAACACCTCTTACATCTTGCGCTATCGTCATCGTTCGGTAGATTTCGTACAGCTGTTTGTTTGATATCAACTCCAGATTCTTTAGATCCGCGCCACTGAGCGCTGAGAACTCCGCCGCCGCCTCCCTATACATCCGAGCCTCACTGAGGATGAATCCGGCCTTGGCTCTGAAGTTCGGAGATGGCTTATTTCCCGACTTGTATGTTTCCAAAACCTGGAGCGCCTGCTGCCTGTAGTCAACCGTAATCAGGCTATCTAAGAGCGCGAGGGTATCCGCTTCGTTTAGCTTCTCTCCGCCGGAAAGTTTCTTCATAAGCTCGCCCGACATTTTGTGCGCTGTCTGCAGACGACTGACCTGCTCTATTGGTAGAGAGGCGTTATTGGGATCGAGAGTTTTAAGCTTTAGCAACAAATCCAGCGATTCATCCAGACGCCTCTGCGGCAGATAAATTCTCTGGATCATATTCATCGTGCTTTCTGGGCTGTAAACGTAGAGTGCAATCGCTTCATGGAATCCCCGTTCCGCCTCACGCAACATGCCACGCTGCGCATACGTACCCGAAATGGCATTTCTAAGCTTGGAAAACGACTTGCGCGCCGGAAGGTCGCGTGCGAAGTTCGGATCCGCAATGAGTCTGCGCACATACCAGTCCCAGAAGTCCATGTCGGCGGCGATCTTCTTTTTGTCGTACTCCACGGGATCATAATTCAACTTCATTATCAGGCCGTGTGGCGAGAGGTATGGGTACATCCACTGGATGGGATAGCTCTCCTCGACATAGAAATCGTGGCGGTCGCGGTTCTTTTTGAAGATCATCTCTGTGATTATACCGTTGATTTCCATAACGGCCGCGGCACCGGTTACCTGCACGCCTCCGCCGGGACGCTCTTCGATGCCACCAATGTTTGGACGACGTCCCTCGCGAACGTCTGTCACATAGATACGAAACGCGACCGAGTTGTCGACCTCCGTGGGCATCCATATCTGGTCGGCGTAAAGATTTCGCATGGTGTCGAGGTAAGTGACGTCCGCAAGCGCGTTCTGCGTTATCAGGAACACGTCCGGACGCACCTGTGCCGAGTATATCATGTAAGTGGGCACGAAGCGCCCCGGATCGGTGCCGCCGAAGAACACTGCGTTCTGCGACATGGCAGGAGGGAACGACGGATTCGGAAGCGGTTCCTCGTCATCATCCAGCTCCTCGGTTATCGCCTCGGCGCCACGTAGCTGATAGTTGCCGAATTGCCATCCGAAATCGTGTCCTAGCTGGTCTGCGCAACTTATTACGTCCACCATTTCGTCGTTGAAATAGTTTTCATGAATCGGGATTAGCGGCGTAAAGAGTACTGCCACCAAAGCGACGCGACTCAACTTGCCATACCGCAGCGACTCCACCAGCGCGTACATCAGGCCGTATCCAACCCATACGGCGAAAATGGCGTGCGAGGATATGAATTTAACTTTCTGGATAAAGTTGTCCTGTACGTCGTATTTCGGCTTGGCCAGCGCTATCAGCAGTAGGCTCATCATTATGAAGCCTACTATTGTCGCGATATGCCAACGCTGAGTCAGCTGACCGATCTCGAGTTTGAAAGAAAACTTGTCTTCTTCCTTGTGCCCGAACATAAGGAACACCTGACCACATGCCAAGACGCCCCACACAAGGAAGACAGCGGCAGTGAGCAACCAGTTGAACCTGGCGAACCATTCTCCCTCCGGATTAGCCCCCGCAGCATCCAGCATCATCTCTGCGGCAGCGTTGGAAAAACCCAAAGTCGCTATAATCACCACAACGACCAAGACGGCCGCCGAAACTCCCGACACAATTCGCGCCGACAACTCTTTGCCATCTGCGCCGAATGCCGCTTTCGTTTGGCGCATTATCTGATTGAAGACAATGCCCTGAACACCTATGAATGACATCACCAGCAGCAGGCCAAGCAGAACTTTGTCGATACGCATGTTTTCGAAGTTCAGACCCACAAACAGCTTGTCGAGCGCAACGATCACGGCCACGGCAACCGCCATCGCGATCGCCACCGACAGCGCACGGAAACGGTATTTGCCGATTTTTATCTCCCATACCGAAAACGGGACGAATCCAAACGGAACTAGGAGCAACGTGAACTGCATGCGCAGATCCTGAAAATATGCACCGACTTTCTTGACGAATTCGGCGGAGAAAAGCGACTCAGGGGAAAGCGGGGCGATCTGCTCGTACTGTCCACGAGTAATAGCGTGCTTGAAGCCCTCCCAGGTCCTGGGATACCCCCAGTTCATAGGGGGATTGGTTTCTGACGCCAAAGGCATGTAGCCGTAGAAAGCCAACCCCAGCTCAACAGCGAACACCGTCAAAGAAACAGTGCGCCCATATGGCAGAAGCAACCAGGCAAGCGCCAAAAACACAAAGTTCATCACTAAATAAAACGCGAAGGCCCCGCTGAGCGGATGCGTTAGCCCAAGCAACGCGCCACGCATGATGAAGATGCCCATGATCAGAAGAATGCCTGTCACGGCGGTCGAGTACCATATACCGCCCTCGACCTTTACCGAGAAGAGCCACAACAGCGCCATAGCCCCAAAAAAGATCAGGAGCGGCCACTTCCATGAAAAATACTCACTCCTTGGCACATGCGCGAGTTCAAGGGGTATAGGCGGCGCCGGCAGAACACTGCATACGATTATCATTCCCAAAGCTGCCAATACCATCACGCCTGCAACTATGAGTTTTTTTTCTGTGTTTTTGTTTTCATCAACCTCCGACACCTTTTCAGGCTTTCGCTTGTTCAAAAACCCAATGATCACAGCGCCGCATGCGAACACCAGCGTCAGAATAACAGCCCACAGGTAGTATTTCGTATCCACGACAGCCGCTGACGTCAGGTCATTGGTCTTAAGAACCGGATGTTTCAGGAAACCAGGCTGAGACGGCAATGAACCCAGCTTCATCATACCAATAGTAACGCCGAAAGGCACAGCAATCAGTACGAAATCGCGGAACAGCTTTATGTTGTGAAGCATTATCGCCATTGCCAGCGGCAGCAAGGCAAAGAAAAGCACCTGGTAGTTGGTGGATCCGAGCCCGAACACAAAGCCAGTGATCCACAAAATTTTGTCGGACGGGCGGTTCATCCAGATGTAAGTCAACAAATAGATCAACATCAGGAAAAACGCGTTGAGCGTGTAAACCTCGACAATCGTGGCCTGAGACCACATCACCGGAGAGAATGCGAACACAAGACTCGCCGCAACGCCGCAGACCCAGCACGTGGCATTCAGGAACTGCCCCAGAGCACCGTTCGTGAAAAGACTGTTCGCCCCAGAACGATCGTATCCCGGTTCGTCGATGCCAGCGCCCACTGGCAAAGCCATACGCTGCTGGACGAGATCCGAGCTCGTGCGGCACACGAGCATGGCGGTAAACCCTGCCGCAAGCGCGCCGAAGAAACCAGACATTATCGTGATCGCCCAAGCCGGGTTGGGTTGCCCGAGGTATGATACAAACCCCAATAGCTTGGTGAACACCCACGCGCACATTGTCCAAAGCGGATATCCGGGCGGATGCGGTACGCCTAGATAATCCCCCGCCACTGCAAGCTCGCCGGAGTCTTCAAGAGTCACCGTAGGGGCTGCTGTTATAAAATAAACTATAAACGAGATGATCGCACTAGTCCAGAAAGCCGCCCAGTCCATCTTCCGGAAAAACTTTTTACTTTCCGGAACCCACATCCCGTCGTTAATGTCAAAATCGTTCATCTTTTTATTTTTGCGTGGCAACCTCGCCCGCCCCGGTCTTGGCGAGCCACTCCTCTGCGGCCTTACCTTTTGGTCTTCTCCTGAATTTGTTCCTCCACGCAAGGCGGAAAACCATGCCGAATGCCTCGCGTGCAATCGCCCTGCTCAGTTTGGAGTAACCGGCGCGCCTATCCTCAAACACTATCGGCACCTCGCCTATTCTCCAACCGGACATCCACGCCATGTACGACAACTCGATCTGGAATGAATAGCCATTTGAATAGACCGCGTCCAAATCTATGCTTTCAAGCACGCGCCTGCTGAAACACTTGTATCCGCCCGTGGGATCCGACACCGGAAGACCGGTGACGACACGCACGAAAACACCTGCCGACATGCTTATTAGCAGTCTGCGCAGAGGCCAGTTTATTACCCTTATCCCGCCCTTGTAGCGAGTGCCGAGCACGAGGTCTGCATTCTGCGCAATCTTGAGAAACTCTGGCACGCATTTTGGATCATGCGACCCGTCAGCATCCATCTCAAATATATATTCGTATCCCCTTTCAAGCCCCCATTTGAAGCCTGTTATGTAGGCGCGGCCAAGCCCGGCCTTGGTTTCTCCGTGATGCACGAAAACGCGGTTGTCGGCTAAAGCCATGGCGTCAAGGATATCGCCCGTACCGTCGGGTGAGTTATCATCCACAAAGAGAATGTGCGCCTCCGGTGCGCTCGCATGCACGGCGGCAGCTATTGGCCCCACATTGTCTCTTTCGTCATACGTCGGTATAATGATCAGGGTTTTTGCTTGCATGCCCCGAATTTTATCAGAACGCAACTTCAAACGCAAGGGCGCACCCGTCTTATATTATCTTATATTCTCCCCTTTCTATTTTTTGGACAAATTTGTTCCGATATGTTAACTTGTGCGCCTGCTTTTTCGGAGAACAAAACACATGGACAACACTAACACAATAAAATTTCTTTCCGGCGATGAGGCGGTCGCGTATGGGGCATACAGAGCCGGCTGCCACGTTGCAGCGGCATACCCCGGCACCCCGAGCACCGAGATTCTAGAGACTATCGCTAAGTTCAAGGGCGAAATCAACTGCGAGTGGTCCGTGAATGAAAAGGTATCGATGGAAATCGGCATAGGGGCTTCGATAGCGGGGGCGCGCGCCCTCGTCGCCATGAAGCACGTTGGGCTCAATGTCGCAATGGACCCACTAATGACTTACACGTACATAGGCGTTAACGGTGGCCTAGTTGTTGTTTCAGCAGACGACCCGGGGATGCATTCCTCCCAGAACGAACAGGACAACCGCAACCTCGCCAAGTTCGCCAAGGCTGCGCAGTTTGAACCGACAGACAGCCAAGAGGCATATGACATGACGCGCGAAGCGTTCGAGCTCTCGGAGCGAAGCGGGGCAATCGTATTCATACGCCTCACTACCCGCACTGCGCACTCTTCCTCTATGGTTGATCTGGGATCTGATTTCGCGTATGGAAACATCCCTGTCCGCGAATACGTGAAAAATGTCCAGAAAAACGTTGCGGTTCCGGCAAACGCCAAGGGGATGCGCTTTGAAGCTGAGAAGCGTCTCGCCGCACTCAAAGAAGAAGCCGAAAAGTCAAAATTCAACCAGATGACCATCCGTGGCACCACCATCGGAATCGTTACAAGCGGCGTGGCATACGGGTACGTCATGGAGCACTTCTCGGAAGATTCCGTTCTCAAGCTGGGCTTTTCACATCCTCTCCCGATGGACATGATTCGCGACTTCGCATCGAAGGTGGACAAGCTCTACGTAGTAGAAGAGCTCGACCCCGTGATCCGCGACGGAATCGCCGCCGCCGGGGTCAAAGTCGAGCCGCACAAGACAGAACTCTCCATGATGGAGCTCAATCCCGACCGCATCGCGGCGCTGCACGCTGAGATCAAGGGTGGCAGCGTCGCCACCGCGCCCGCGCCGCTGACGGACATGCCCACTCTGCCAACGCGTCCGCCAGTGCTCTGCGCCGGGTGCTCACATCGTGGCGTTTTCCACGTACTTTCAAAACTTGGAGTTGTAGTCTCTGGCGATATCGGCTGCTACACGCTGGGGAGCGCGCCGCCACTGTCCGCGATCGACACCACCATTTGCATGGGAGCCAGCATTGGCGCCGCTTTCGGCATGGAGAAAACGGGTCTAGCGAAAAAGATTGTAGCTGTCATCGGGGACTCGACATTCTTCCATTCAGGCATGACCGGGCTTCTTGACTGTGTTTACAACAAGAGCTCTGTGACCGTTCTAGTGCTGGACAACCGCATTACAGGCATGACGGGACATCAGGAGAACCCCGGCTCCGGCAAAACAATACTCGGCGAAGAAGCTCCAGTTGCCAACATCGCGGAAATCTCGCGCGCGCTGGGAGTGAAGCGCGTATTTGACGTTTATGCGTATGATTTGCCTAAGCTGGAGAAGACGATCAGCGCGGAACTTGAGATGAAGGAGCCATCCGTCGTTGTCGTCCACGGTCCGTGCATAATCGCCGCCAAATCAAAAGTTAGCGGTCCGCGTCAGGTTGACCCGAACAAATGCGTCGCATGCCGTGCGTGCTTCAAGATCGGATGCCCGGCAATTGTCCGGGGCGAGCCCAAAGGGAATACATTCAAGTCCCGCATCGACCAGACGGTTTGCGCAGGCTGCAATGTCTGCCAGCAAGTATGCAAGTTCGGCGCAATATCCCCAACCAAAGCATCTGAAACAAAATAAGGAGCAGATAAATCCATGAGCCAAGTATTCAATGTAACTTTGGTAGGCGTCGGCGGTCAGGGAATCCTGCTCACCAGCGACATCCTTGCGCGCGCCGCCGCGCTCTCGGGCAAGACTGTTAAGAAGAGCGAAATTCACGGCATGTCGCAGCGCGGAGGCAGTGTGACGAGCCAAGTCCGTTTTTGCGACGATCCCGATTTAGTATTCGGACCCATCATCCCGCATGGGCAATCTGACGTGCTCGTGGCTTTTGAGAAGCTGGAAGCCGCCCGTTACTGTCCGCTTCTCAAGCCGGATAGCGGCAAGGCTCTTGTCGACAATCGAGAGATGATTACGACCACGGTCTCTTCCGGCATGCAGAAAGGTGTCGATGACATAGACGCGCTTCTCAAGAAACTCTACGGAGACCGCATGAAGCTCGTGGAATCCACCTCTCTGGCACTACAGGTCGGCAACACCCGCACCGCCAATATGGTGATAGCAGGAGCCCTCTCCAAAATCATGCCGTTCAATGTCGAGGCATGGCATCAGGCCATGCGCGACCGCATCAAGCCTTCCCTCGTGGAAATCAACCTGAAAGCTTTCGAGGCAGGCCGGCAGTGACCCCCGATTAATGCACCATTCTGAGGTGCTTCCAAACGCCGCCACGCCAGCGTTTGATCAGCCCCACTGAGAGGATGCCGACGTATATCGTCATCCAAATCCATGCCTCAACGATTCCGCCACCGGCACACAGGATTACCACTTCGCCGGGGATCCACAAAAGCCATGCGACAAGCGCAAGGAACCACATCGTGAATTTTGTGTCTCCTGCACCCTTGAGTCCGCCAACAATGACAAGGATTATCGTATCGAAAAAACCCCATACGGTCATGAGATACATCAAAGTGCGCCCAATGCGCATAAACTGCGGATCGTCCACCACAGTGCTATCGGACGAGACAAATAAGGATATTAGAGTCTCAGGGAACAGCACGAAAACCGAGCCGATTACGGACATGTAGATCAAGCCAAGTTTCATCGTCGCTCGCACGGATCTCTTGGCGTTTACTGAATCGCCCGCCCCGAGATATTGGCCGCACAGGATAGAGGCAGCAGTGCCGAACCCCATAACAGGCGAGAATGCGAGGCTGTTAACGCTAAGCACAATGTTGCTGACAGTAAGGGAAACGGCGTCAAGAGTGGCAGTCACGAGAAGGAACAGAGTCCATGCTCCGTTGTCGAGAAGGAACTGAACACCTGCCGGGAAGCCAAATCGAATAAGCTTCTTCATAAGCTTGAATTCTGGGCGAAAAGCGTCAAGCAGCCCGACTTCGCGCACATGGCGCGACTTAAGCATGTAAAAGAACTGTATCGACGGAGGAACGAAACTAGCTATAAACGTTGCGATCGCCGCGCCTTCAAGCCCCATCTCCGGGAAGCCGAGTTTTCCGA
The DNA here is from genome assembly GCA_964405775.1 of uncultured Lentisphaerales bacterium. Taxonomy (GTDB): domain Bacteria; phylum Verrucomicrobiota; class Kiritimatiellia; order RFP12; family UBA3636; genus JAAZFF01. The sequence goes on along the minus strand of CAYOPG010000014.1, from coordinate 8,089 downwards.
AAATCAAAGCGTAGTCGAGAACAATGTTCACTATGCTACCGATGATGTTCGAAATTGTTGTCATCTTCAATCGGCCTTGTCCGGTGAAGAAGCCACTTATAGACCAACTCAGACCATTTGGCAGTGCGCAGAGAACCATCCACTTAAGGTATACCCCCTCCTGCTGCGCTAATTCCGGGGCATGCCCGAAAAGGCTGATAATAAAGTTGCCGAGCGGGATCAACAACAGGACCAGAGGCATGAATAGCAACGTAAAATATATGCCCTGCATCGTGGCGTGCAGGCATTTCAGGAACTTGCCTGCCCCGTGAAACTGAGCAACAAGATTTGCCGAATATCCAGCTGTGGCCGTGAACAGGCAGATTAAGGTGAAAGCAAGATTTCCCGCCGGGACGGCAGCTTGTATCGCCAGCTCGCTGTAGTTGGCAAGAAACAGGCGGTCACAGAACTGCATCACCATGAAGGCAGAGTTGCTTATGACCAGAGGGATTGCTATGGCAAGCACCTCCCTGAAACTTCCGGTGGGATGTTTCTTTCTCATTGAAAACGATTTGTAAAAACAATCAGGCTAGGCAACGTCACCACCGCCTAGCCAATTTTTCTGAAAACTAATGACGGAAAGAACGCTGGCCGGTAAAAACCATCGCGACTCCTGCATCGTTGCAACAGTCTATGACGTCCCAATCCTTTATGGATCCGCCCGGCTGGACGATTGCGGAGATACCTTCGCGTATGCCCACCTCCGCGCCGTCGCGGAATGGGAAGAACGCATCGGACACCATGCTGCAACCCGGCAGCCCGCCCTTACGAGCGGTTACTTCTTCGTCGATCTCTGCCTTGAACTTCAGCCCTTCGGCTCCGAATTTCAGCTTCAGATCATTGTAAGGCTCACCATGCTTCTCCCAGGAAATCCAGTCAGCAAGTTTCCTGTACGCTTTGTCGCGCGCTATTTCCGCAACGCCAACACGATCCTGCTCGCCAGTGCCGATACCTACGGTGACGCCGTCTTTGACGTACAGCACAGAGTTGCTCGTGACACCCGCCTCGACGAGCCACCCGAAAACAAGATCCCGGCTCTCCGCCTCGGTGGGCAACCGTTTAATACGATGCACAGTCCCATCCTTGCGCGTTACCTCCGCCGGGATCAACTTATCCGCGGTGCGCGCCTCAGGCACAAAAGACCACTGTGCAACGATGCCGCCATCCACCAGCGACTTGAAATCCACCACCCTTCGAGCCACGAAATCATTCAGCCGCGCCATGTTGCGGATTCTCATGACGCGCAGGTTCTTCTTTTCCGCGAAGACATCCATCACACCTTCCGCAAACTCAGGAGCAACAACGACCTCCGCGTAGTTTTCAGCGATCATTTTAGCTGTTTCGAGATCCAGCTCGCGGTTTACCGCAATGCACCCGCCAAACGCCGCGAGGCGATCAGCCTTGTTTGCCTTGTAATAAGCCTCCTGCAACGACTCGCCGAGAGCGACTCCGCAGGGGTTGTTGTGCTTGACGATCACAGCGCATGGCGTGTCGACAAGATAGCGGAGAATGTTGAGTGCGTTGTCAGCATCTGTGAGATTCGTCTTGCCGGGATGTTTGCCGGACTGCAACAGCTCAGGCTCCGAGGCGAGGATGTTGCCGGGTTTCAGCATTTCGACATCGCCCAGAACCAGGTTGCCATTCACGAGCTTGTAGACAGCCGCCTCTTGACCCGGATTTTCGCCGTACCGCAGGCCCTTCTTCTCCCCATCAATTATCCATGAGACCTTCTCGTACTCCAGCGTCTGCCGCTTGCCGTCGCCGATGAAGGATATCTCCATCTTGTCGGTGAAATGGTCGTCCATTATGGTCTTGTACGCAGCTTTGTAGTCCATTGAAACAGCTCCTTATAGAAAAAATCAGCAGATCCCTTCAGCTCGGCGTGCGCGCAACGCTGCATCGTATTTTGCGGCGTCGAAATTTTCTACGCGCGCGACGCCTTCTTCAACAGCAGCTTTGGCGACCGCCAGCGAGACTTCGACAAAAATGTCCCTGTCAAAGGGCTTGGGTATTATGTATTTGGGGCCGAACTCCATAGATTCGCCAAGATACAGAGAGCGCGTCTCGGGACCAGCCGGGCGGCGGGCTGCTTTTGCTAGCGCCATGGACGCCGCAAGCTTCATGCCCTTTGTGATCTTGCTCGCCTTAACATCCAGAGCGCCGCGGAACAGAAACGGGAAGCAGAGAACGTTGTTGATCTGGTTTTCGTAGTCTGAACGCCCGGTCGCCATTATGTACGGTTTGCCACTCATGACTTCCGCCACAACTTCGGGACGGATTTCGGGATCCGGATTGGCGAGCGCAAAGATGGCTGGATAATCCGCCATTGACTCGACCCAAGACGGCTCCACGCAATCCCCCTTTGAAACTCCGATGAAAACATCTGCCCCGCGCATGACTTCCGGCAGAGTGCGGAATTGCGTATCGACAGCAACCGCGTCGTGGTGCGCCTTGTTGATGGGGCGGCCTTTGTAGATTACGCCCCTGCTGTCGCACATGACGACGTTACGCACACCGGCGGAAATAAGCATCTCGCGAATGCGCGTGCCCGCGGCGCCTGCGCCGTTGACAACGATTTTCAGGTCTTCCATTTTAGAGCCGCGAAGTTCCGCGAAATTGGTGACTCCTGCCAGAACGATTACGGCAGTGCCCCACTGGTCGTCGTGGAAAACCGGAATGTCTAGCATTTCAGAAAGGCGGTCTTCCACTTCAAAACAGGCTGGCGCCGCGATGTCCTCCAAGTTGATGCCACCGTACATCGGGGCAATCGCCATTACCGCGTCGATGACTCGTTGGGGGTCGGTGGGACCTGTTGACGCCCCGCCCTCACGGCAGTGATCCAAAACCACCGGCCACGCATTAACTCCGGCAAACGACTTGAATAAAACCGACTTGCCTTCCATGACGGGTATCGAGGCAGACGGCCCCAAATCTCCAAGGCCAAGAATAGCGGTGCCATCGGAGACCACAGCAACCAAGCCGCCTTTCGCTGTATAGTCAAACGCAGTGTCCGGTTCCGCCGCAATCTTCTTGACTGCTAGAGCGACACCCGGCGTGTACGCCAAGCAAAGATCATCTACAGACTTAACCGCCCTTGGCATGCCGAGGGATACCTTGCCACCTTTGTGATATTCAAGAACCGCTTTCTCTGTGTTTGCCATATATTTGTTGTCCTGTTTATAAAATAAATGGCGCGCCCTGCACGCCGATGCCCTATCGGACAAATCCGCGGACGCCTTAATGTTTTACAGGAACGTTGACGGCAAGTCAAGTGCGATGTTGACGCCAATAACCCTTCATGCTAGGATACGCGCCCTTGTTTTAAGAACCGGACGCATCTGCGGAATATGGAGATTAAAAGCACTATGACAGCAAAAAAGCCCTTGAAGACGCCAGCGAAGAAAACCGGCGGGACTAAAAAAAGCCCGGCGGCATCCGAAGTTGCAAAAAAAACTTCCCCCGCCAAAGCCGTGAAAAAGGTTGCAATAAAGACGGCTGGCAAAAAGCTGGCTCCAAAGAAGGCCGCGCCCAAGGCCAAGCCCGGCAAGATCGCTACGGTAAAAGTCAAAACTCCAGTAAAATCGAAACCCAATTTGAAGAAGACGACAAAACCCAAACCAGCTTCAACCGAGAAAAAAGCAACTATAAAAACAGCGGCAAAGAAAGAAGCAAAAACAGCAACGAAAGTTCCAGCCAAGAAAACCGGCGCAAAGAGCCCTGCCGCTAAACCTGTCGCTAAACCTGCCGCTAAAAAAACCGGTGCAAAAGCTACCCCTAAAAAACCATCGGTAAAAACGTTGTCAAAACCAGTTTCAAAAACGACGGCAACAAAGCAGCCGACGCGCACAAAAGCCAAACAGGCTGAAACCGAGCACTTCTCCGCAGAAGAACTGCAGGATTTCTACCTTTCAATGCTGGATATGGCGAAACGTTTATCGGTACAGGTCACAGAACTGCGGCAACAGTCGCTGCTGCGCCATGACGAAGTAAATCAGGACGAGGATGGAACGGATGCGTTCGAGCGCGTTACTAGTCTGGACCGCGCAAGCGCAGACCAATCTCAGATATTTCAAATCAATAAGGCAATCGAGGCGATCAATGACGGCTCATACGGAATATGCGACATTTGCAGCCACAAGATCGAAAAGCGCCGTCTAAAAGCCCTCCCCTTCGCCAAAACCTGCATCCACTGCCAGTCAGAAATGGAAGACAACGGGAACAGAAGGAAGCCCACCACCGACTTGTGGGACTAGTCGGCCGGACACCGTTTTCGGGCCGATAGGCATAGTAATATGGACGAGACAACAACAGCCAGCGTGCAAGACTCGGCGGAAGGCACCGGCAGCGACGTTGTCGATCTGACAACCCGGCCGCTGATCGCCCCCATTGCCGTTGCGATCGCCATAGCGGACCAACTCACAAAGTTGGCGATCTGCGGACGCTTCGGCTTAGGCCGTTACGACCATATCACCGTGATACCGGATTTCTTCGATATTCGCAAGGTGTTCAACTATGGCGCGGCTTGGGGCATGATGTCAGGCGAGCGTGTAATGCTTTCGGCAGTAGCGGCCGGAATGCTGGTTCTGCTCTGGAAATACAGGAGGGATTTCATCAAGGCGGGAAAACTATGCCGTATTGGGATTGGGCTTCTCGCCGGGGGCGTAACAGGCAACTTGATAGACAGAGTGAAGCTAGGCTATGTAGTCGACTTTCTGGACTTTCACTGGAAAAACGTTTATACTTTCCCCACTTTCAACATCGCCGACACTGCGATTTGTGTTGGTATTTTGTTGTATTTCATATCGACGATACTCGCTCCAAAACAAAAACGGGAATAAACGGTGCTCACCAGAAAAACGACAATGTGGCTGTTCGTGCTCCTGATCGTTGTGACTACGGCGACTTGGGTTGAATACCGCTACATGCCATCCAACGCGTTCACCAGAATACCGTCCACTCTACTACCAGACATAGAGGGTGCGGATACGTTGCTCTTACGCACAGCAACTGCATCCGTAAGATGCTCCAAGGCAGGCGGCAAATGGGAGATTACCGAACCCTCCAGGCAGCGGGCGGACGCGAACCGCATAGATTTCGTGCTAGCCACAATATCACGCTCCTCTCTTCACGACCGAGTCACATTGAATCAGCGCAAGAGCCGTGAACTGGGGCTTGAAGACTATGGTCTCGTAAACCCACGCGCATCTGTCGTGCTGTCGGGACCCGGAGGAGAAACGGAACTGCGCATTGGCGGCGACGCTCCGGGAGGCAATACTGTTTTCGTGATGACATCGGGATCAACCGACATATTCACGGCAGACCGCATAGTGCTAGACATTTTACCAGCCTCCGCAGAAGACTTCCGCGACAGAGCGCTGCTACCTGTGCATGCAAGCGAGATATCCGGCATAGAAATACGCATACCCGGCAAGGGAATAGTCCAGCTGGAACGTACTCCCAGCGGGTGGCGTATGATAAATCCAATGGACATCCGGGCGTCCTCGCCAGCCGTTTCAGCCCTCATAAGTTCGATGGCAAACTCAGCAATCGAGGAGTTCGTGTGGTCGCCGTCGGACAGTTCTACTTCAAAGAGACTGCTAATGGAAGAGGCGGGAGCCGCGTACGGAATTTCCCCCGGAGAATCTATTTTATCCGCAACGGTTAAGTACAATGATGGCCGCGACACCGCTGATTTGATATTCGGTAAACCCGCCCCCGGTGCGCCTGGCCGCGTGTACGTTGCATGGACCACAGAACACAGCATCGGCATCGTAGGCCAATCGATACTGGACGCGTTGAAAATGGATGCCGACGCGCTGCGCGAACACCGTGTGTTTCCGATAAGACCAGGCGATGTAGCGTCAATCTCCATGCAAAGCGTCAAGGGAGCGTTTGCGATGCGATTTGATCAGAAAACAGCCTTGTGGTCAATCTTCCGCCCAGCCATACTGCCAACCGACCAGCAAGCCGCGGCTGCACTTGTCGACGAGCTGCTCAACCTCGAGGACAAATCCGCAGTTCAGCTTTCCGAGAGCGAGATACAATCTGCCAACACGCCTGAGGCCATTAAACTGGAAATCATCACTAAGAACCAGAACGAAACCGTCTCCGCATACATTTCATTCGTGCGAGGAGCAAACGGAGAAGCAATTGCGCTCGACATCACTCTTCCTGACAAAAAACGCCGCCACACCGCCGATATCGCGAAACAGGTGGATGGATTCCTGGGTTCCTCGTGGTTCGCATCAGCAAGGGACAAGACAATCGTCGCTATAACGCCGGCATCTATTACATCCATCTCGAAAACTTCTGCAAATGAATCGTGTACGCTTATGCGGAACTCCGTGGGCGAGTGGCATTCCGCAAAACCCCTCGCCGACAACGCCGAGGCCGTTAAAACTTTGGTCTCCGCTCTTACAAGCATCGAGGCCACGCGAATAGAGACGCTGTTCACGCCCAATACTTCAGTTTACGGCCTCTCGCCTGCATCAGTCGAGATATCAGTAACTACAGATTCTCCGGAAAAACCTGTAATAATCCTTATGCTCGGCGACAAACTCCCAGACGGGTCTGCTTACGTACAGGTCAAGGGCGATGATTCGATTTTCGTGGCGCCTCCAGAGGCGGTGTCCGCCCTCTCGGTGCCAATCATATCAGCTACAACAAACAACAAGGGGCAGGAAAAATGAAAAAAACATCACTTATGGCAACAATCACAGCAACCCTTATATCTGGTGCTGCAATCGCAGAGGACATACAATTGCCTGAACCTTCCAAAGAAGGTGGCAAACCCCTCATGAACGCACTCGCAGAGCGCAAGACGTCACGCGAGTTCGCAGAGACCGCAATCCCAGAACAGAAACTTTCCGACATGCTATGGGCTGCATACGGCATCAACCGCCCCGAAGAAGGCAAAAGAACAGCCCCGTCCGCTCTCAACCGTCAGGAGATAGACCTCTACGCCATCATGGAAAGCGGAGCATATCTATACAACGCTTCATCGAACAAGCTGGTTCAGGTAACAACAGAAGATATCCGCGCAAAAAGCGGCTTCGGAGAATTCGCCAACAAAGCCCCGCTCACGTTCGTATTCGTGATCAACAAGGCGCGCCAGCGCATGTCAGACCCCATGGCATCATCCACGACTGGAGCCGTGGACAGCGGATTCATCGGGCAAAACATATACCTCTTCTGCGCTTCTGAAGAAATGAATGCGGTGTTTTTCGCAACACTCAACAAGGACTCGCTCGCCTCTTCCCTAAAGCTGTCAAAAGGGGATACGGTTCTTTACGGCCAGACTGTAGGCTTCCCTCCGGAAGAGAAATAAGTCACCTTCTGTACTGATGGTCTCTATCAGTGTTGAAAACGGCGTCCGCGGCGGCTCTTCCGGCGCGGCCGCCAACTTCCCCTAGGAAAACACCGCTTGTAGCGCCGATCGCTGTAGTCAAAACAGACTTGAGTCTGCTGCTCCAGCTATTCCGGCGTTGCTCTATCGCCTGAGCTTGCGATGCTGCAAGTTTTTCCGCATGCTTTCTAACAGCCTCGGCTTCAACTTGTGCAGCCACAATCTTTTTTCCAGCTTCTTCGTCTTCGGCTGCGCGCCTTTCTTCAGCAACCTGCCGCATCCCTGCCTGAGCTTCTTCCAGAGCCTTAATACGCCGAGCCTTCCTTCCCTCTCCGAAGCTCTCAAGGACACCCGCTGATTCTGTGGTGCCATCGTCGGCGAAATCCTCCACCGAAGCCTCTGCTTCCCTCAGCGGGTTTTTACTCTGCTTGGCTTGCTTCGGCTGAATCCCGCGGTCAAGCCAAATGCGCACAGGGGGTACTCCCGGATCTTTTTTCTTCATGTCGCACCAGGTCTGCACTTCCGCCAGAAACCGCCCCGCTTCGGCTATGTCCCCCGCCAAATCCTCCTGCACCACTGCCGCCCTGAGAGCGGCATAGGTGTCCGGTGTTTTCTTCCAGTCACCTGATGTCTCAGCAAGATTTTTTAGGTAGTCGATCATGAAAAAGTATTTAAGTCGTTGACTATCATGTCGTTAATCCAATA
>CAYOPG010000013.1:0-41338 GCA_964405775.1 uncultured Lentisphaerales bacterium | reverse complement strand
AAGCTTTCAACGAAGCAGCTTAAAGAGCTGAACCATTTAACTTGCAAATCACCCATGGACGTCAAAGCCGCGCGGAGCGCCGGGCACCGTGTAGGCAGGGAGACAGAAAAGTCAAAGAAAACAAAAACGCCCACCGCTTATGCAGTGAGCGCATCTGAACCGCTGACGAGGTCGGACAACAGAAGCAGCATCCCGTCGAGTTTTCTCATGGACAACTGCTTCTATAGGAGCAGAGCAAATTTTACTCCGCTACAACCCAGAGTTTGACCGTCTGTGTGACGTCTGTGTGCACCTTGATGGGGATGTCAAACGTGCCTAGAGTCTTGATGTTCTCGGGGAGCAGAATCATGTACTCTTCGAGCGTCTTGAAACCTGCTTCATGGAGTGCAGCAAGTATCTGCGCTGCGTTGACAGATCCGTAGAGGGTCTCTTCTTCGCTCGTTTTAGCGCGGATTGTGATCGACGTGTCCTTGAGCTTGGCGCCGAGCTTCTCCGCTTGCGCGAGAGTTTCCAGACGAAGTTTTTCGCGGTCGGCATGTAGCTTTTCAATGCGGCGGCGTGCTGCCTCAGTGACAGGCTCGGCGAGCTTGCGTGGGATTAGATAGTTGCGGGCGTAGCCATCGGCCACGTGGACGATGTCACCCTCGTTGCCCAGTTGCGGGACGTCCTTGATTAGGAAAAGTTCTTTAGACATTGTGTTTCGTGTCCTTTTGAAGTGTTACATCATCAGGCCCATGGAACGGGCGCGGCGGATGCCTTTTTTGATCTTGCGCTGTTGCGTTGAGTTGAGGCTGGTGAGGCGCTGCGGAAGGATTTTGCCCTGTTCGCTGACGTAGCGGCTGAGAAATTCGACGTCGTTGATGTCGATGACAGTTACGTCCCCGTCCGGAGTTTTTTTCCGGAGTGGAGTCTCTGGTCTGCGTGCTCTCTTGTTTTTGCGGAATGCCATTTATTTATCCTCTATCTTTTTATTGTGAATGTTTTGCGGCTCAGAACGGGGGGATGTCGTCGTCGCCGTCGAAATCGTCCGGTTCTGAGGCGGGAGCCGGGGCTTCGTCGCCAAATGATCCGGGGTTGGGGGTGGGGGAGGGCTGTTGTTGGGAGGAGCGTTGCTGTGTCGGCGCACCTATCAGCTGCATGCGGCTGCAGACGATACGCAGTTTGCTCCTCGTCTCGTCCTGTGGAGTTTTCCACTCGTCGTACTGGAGGCGTCCTTCAATGAAAACAGGGCTCCCCTTGGAAAGGTACTTGCTGGCGATCTCTGCCTGCTTGTCCCAAAGGACGGCGTCAACGAACACCGTTTTCTCGATGATTTCGCCTCCTTTGTTGCGGAAGTTTTCATTGATGGCGAGACGGAGTTCGCAAACGGCAGTTCCTGATGGAATCCGCCTTAATTCTGGATCCTTGGTCAAGTTTCCAATTACTATGACTCGGTTATAGCTTGCCATTTGCCTCTCCTTTCCCGTCTTGTTTCCCTACTACTTCTAAATGCCGTCGCCTGCGTGGACGAAGTCCCGCGACGCGTTGTACGGGTTAACGCCTGTAGTCGAGATCTTCGTCGTCCTCGTCGTCAACGGCAAGCCCGGCGGTAGCTAAGGGTACCTTTTCACCAGCGGCAGCTGCTGTCGCGGCTGCTTTTGCTTTGAACGCTGCACGGCGGGCATCATCGGCGGCCTTGGCGGCTTCTACTCGCTCGTCGCGCTGCACGATCTGGAGGCGGAAGTGTTCTTCACTGTGCTTGAAAGCCTCATGGATTTCCTTGACTACGTCGGGGGCGATTGCGAACCGCACTTTGGCGTATGAGCCGTGCGTTTCCTTCTGGAGCGTGCGCGCGAATGCACGGCGTCCGATTATTTCAGAGCTCTCGATTGTGCCTCCGAGTTTTTCAATTTCAGACGTGCTTTTCTCTAGTATCTTGTCCAGATCTTCTTCTTTGACGCTGCCTGCGAAGATGAAAAGGGCTTCATATTTCCTGGGCATTTGATTTTTCCTTGTTGTTAAAATTTTCAGTTGATTCGTTCGTTGTGGGATTTTGCTTTTTCGTTTCTTTATTAGATTGATCTGTTGTTTCCGGTTCGGTGGCGTTGTACTTGTCCATTGATTTGACCGTACCTTCCATCGCGGCGCAAAGCGCCGCCTCTGCTGCGGTTTCGATCCCCTCGGCGACGTTTGCGGAATCAGCTTCCGACATACGGCCCAGCACGTGCTCGACGAGGTCCGGGCCGCGATTTTCGCCGCGCCCCACGCCGATGCGCACGCGCGTGAAATCCTGCGTGCCAAGGTGCTCTATTATGGACTTTAGACCGTTGTGGCCGCCTGCTCCGCCAGTAGCGCGGACGCGCACTCGCCCAGGTTTGAGATTGATATCATCGGACACCACCACGACGTCGGCCGGTTCCATGCGGAAGTACCGCATGATCGCTCCGACCGCCTCGCCGCTGGCGTTCATATACGTCATCGGGCGAACGAGCAGGATCTGCTCTCCACCTTTGGAAACCTTGGCAACGTCCGCCTTGAATCGCGGCTCGATGCGCCAGTCGCCTCCGAGTGTGCGGCAAATTGAGTCCACGGCCTCAAAACCCACGTTATGCGGGGTTTTCGCGTATTCGCGGCCTGGATTGCCTAGTCCTGCTATCATTTTCACTTCAACTAGTCTGTTTCACCGGGAACGGGGGTATGTTCAAAATCCGTATTACTTTTTCTTCGCGTCCGGAGCTGCCTGTCCGCTCTCGTCCTCGGCTTTGCCTTTCTTCACGCTCAGCTCTGGTTGCGCTGCCGCTCCATCAGCAGCCTCTTCTGCAGGCTCGTCTACCACTTCCTCCGTGGCTTCGGCAACGGTAGCTATGACGGTGTCATCGGGGGAGATGATCTCGATCTTGTCCCCGAGTTCAAGGCTTCCGACTGTGATGTCTTCTCCGAGCTTGAGAGCCGTGGTGTCGACCGTGATGCTTTCAATGGCGTCTGCGGGCAGACATTCAACTTCAATGTGGCGTGTCTGCTGCTCCAGTACGCCGTTCTGGTTGCGGACGCCGTCCGGTTCGCCGGTCAGCACGATCTGTATCTGGAGGCGCATCTTGCGGGAGGTGTCGACCTGGCTGAAATCGGCATGCGATATGCGGCCGGTGAGGTGGTCGCGCTGGACTTCGCGCAGCACCGCGAGCGTGTCCTTGCCGCCTATGTTTATGAACATCATGACCTGGGCATCACCGTGCCTGCTCATAACGCGTTCGAAATCGTGGGAGCTCAGCTGTATCAATTCCGTTCCCCCGTCGATGTTCGCGAGGACTGCGGGGATTACGCCTGCACGGCGCAGCCGGCGCGCGGCGGTTGAACCGCTGCATGTGCGTTGTTCTGCGTTGACTTTTATTTCTGTTGACATGACTCTGTTTGTCTCCTGCCCCCATGGAAGGGGTGTTTTATTACATTCTGAAAAGCGAACTGACCGATTGGTTGTTGTGTATGCGTCTTATTGCCTCGCCAAACAGCTCGGCGACGGAAAGCACCGTGATCGGCATCGAATCGTCGTACTTGGCCTGCGGCACGGTGTCCGTCACTATCAGCTCGGAAATTTCTGAGTTGCAAAGGCGCTCTAGGCCTTTCTCGCTTAGCAGCCCGTGGGTGACGGCCGCGTAGATGTTGCGCGCACCATGTTGTTTCACGAGTTCGGCCGCCGAGGCGATTGTTCCGCAGGTGCTTGTTAGATCGTCTATCATTACCACATCACGGCCATCGACGTCTCCCACCAGTGAGTAGGCCTCGACCTCCTCGGCACCTTTGCGTTGCTTGGCTGTTATAGCAAGGCCGCATTTGAATATGCGCGAATATGAGTAAGCCGTTTTCACGCTGCCGGTGTCCGGCGCTACGACGACCAAGTTATCTAGCTTTTTATCGCGCAGATAGCGTACTATTACCGGCGACGCGTGCAGATGATCAACCGGTATGTCGAAGAAGCCCACGATCTGTGCGGCGTGAAGATCCATTGTAAGAACGCGGTCTACGCCAGCTGCGACAAGCAGATTTGCCACGAGCTTTGCCGTGATCGGCACTCGGGGCTGGTCTTTGCGATCCTGCCGGGCATACCCGTAAATGGGAAGAACCGCAGTGATGCGCGCTGCGGACGAACGCACCATCGCATCGATCATTATCAACAGCTCCATGAGCATGTCGTTCGGTTTGCCGGATATCGACTGGATAATGAAGCAATCTTCGCCGCGGACACTGTCCTTTATTTTGACGAACGTCTCCCCGTCAGGAAAATGAGTTATGTCGATAGGACCGGGATCCGTTCCAAGATAGGAACAGATGTTCGCCGCCAATTGCGGATTTGCCGTGCCTGAGAATATCTTCAATTTATTTGTCGCTTTGTTTCGTGTTTGCCCGTACACCGGATTAGCGTGGAGTGTCATCATCTCTGCATCCAGCCCTGGCGAACTGGTTGCCCGACATGGATTCGAACCATGACTCAGGGCGTCAAAGGCCCGTGTGCTGCCATTACACCATCGGGCAGTGTCGAAACGACTTTACTCCACACATTCTCCGGTAAGCTCTTTTGAATTCGGTCGGCATGATCCCTGTCCTCCGCCAGCCCGAACACCGCCGACCCGCTTCCCGAAAGGAGTGTTGACAAAGCACCACCCCTTCTAAGCGCCAGGCAAAAGCGCTCAGTCTCAGGATAAAGTCTGCTTACGGTGTCCTGAAGCCCGTTAAAGACCCAGCGACTTGCCGCCCGTACATCGCCATTGCGTACGGAAGAAACGGCATTTTTACATAAATCGACATCGCGTGTCAAGCCCGGACGGCAGTTTTCGTAAATTTCTTTCGTGGATACAGGAAAACCGGGGAATGCCAAAACAAGCCAAAAGAGTGCCGGGGCTGGTTTTTTCGGAATGGAAATACTGCTTACGCGCTCGCCGCGTCCTTCTACCAGAACGGCTCCGCCGTGTATAAGCGCAGGGATGTCGGATCCTATTGAAGCCCCTACCTCTTCAATGTCTGAACACGGTATCTCAGGTATCCACAATGTGCGCAAAGCGGTAATCACGCCGGCGGCGTCTGCGCTGCCGCCTGCCATCCCCGCTCCTAAGGGGATGCGTTTTACGATGCGTATGTCGCATCCTCTGGTAATGCCGCAAAGTTGTTGCATTGCGCGCACAGCCCGCACCGCAAGGTTCCGTTCGGTAGGCAGTGAGTTTACGCCAGATACGTCTACCCCTTCGCCTTTTGTGACGCATGTAACCACGTGGTCGTCGCGTGTTGTGACTTCCACCGTTTCAAAAAGCGAAACAGGCAAAACGATGCTGCGCACGTCGTGATATCCATCAGGGCGCTTACCCAGAATCTCAAGAGTGAGGTTTATCTTTCCCGGTGATTCGACGACGGCGGTCCTTGTCTTTGTTCTAACCGTTTCGATTTCCAGTGTTTGCATTGCTGTGAGCAGGCAGCCGTGGCAGAGTTCTTACTTCGACACCGCGTCCTTGTTGAATTTATAAGTGTAGTAGTAGTAGAGAAATAGGTCTAAGGAAACGAGGCATAGGTTGATCGCATATAGCCACACGACCCAGTGGATGCTTCCGTCCTCAAGTCGATTGACAACTTTGTTCAAGATCCCGAAAACATAGCCTAAATCTATGATGGACAAAAAGAGAGGGCTCTTGCCAGAAACATTTTTTGTTCGGAGGCTCTTGGCGATCGATACAGGCCAGCTGACTCCGAAGCATATAAGCATTCCTATTTCAAACAGACTCATATTTTTTCATTTTTCTTTTGCTTGGCGGTGCCGGCGCGGCAACTTCAGGCAACTCTTCGCCTTTCAGTTCCTCGACGCCAACACGCTTCAGTCGCATTGAAATTATCTTGGAAATACCGTGCTCTTCCTGAGTCACGCCATAAACGATGTCCGCGCCGGCTATCGTGTGCTGGTTGTGCGTGATTATGATGAACTGTGATTGCGCAAGAAAATCCTTCAGCACCCCAACGAAACGCCCAATGTTGGAGTCATCCAGAGCCGCGTCGATTTCGTCCAGCAACGCAAATGGGCTGGGCTTGATCATGTAGATCGCAAAAAGCAACGCCACGGCTGTCAACGTGCGCTCCCCGCCCGAAAGCAGCGCAATGGTCTGAGGCTTTTTGCCGGGTGGACGCGCCACGATGTCGATACCGCATTCGAGAAGGTTCTCATCGTCCATCAGCGCAAGTTGAGCCGTGCCGCCGTCGAAAAGCCGCTCGAACATTGTCTGGAAATTGGCTTTCGCTTTCTCGAATGTTTCGGTGAAAAGCTCCGTGGATTGTTTGTCGATGTCCTTGATGAGCTCAAGTAGTTTTGTTCTGCCGTTTGTTAGGTCAGCCTCCTGCTCTGTGAGGAAAGCATGGCGCTCTTCGATTTCCTGGTATTCTTCTATTGCAACAAGATTTACCGGCCCCATTTCCTCCATCTTTGCGCGGATTTCTGCTATGCGCACTTCAGCAGCGTCAAGGGCCGGTTCGCCCTCTTCCCCCCAGTCCGGGAGCGACTCTGACGCAAGCTGCGGAATCGTAATGTGCCAGTCGGTCATCAACCGATCCTGTATGTTCTGCAGGCGCATCTTGGCTTCGGCATGTGAAACTTCGGCGCGGTTGTGCTTGGTTCCCGCTTCGTCCAGTGCGCGGCGCAGGTTCTGAAGCACGAGTTCCGCTTGATCCGCCGCTGATTTGTTGTTGGCTCTCTCAACGCGCAAAGCATCGGCATCCGCTTTTTTGGCCACAACTTCGGCTTCCAGTTCTGCCAGATTTTTTTCAAGCGTCTGATTTTCCGAGGCTAGACGCTGTATGCCTTTTTCGTACGATTTAATGCCGGCAGTGCGGGATGTTGCCATGCGCTCCAGCTCCGCGATACGCTCTATTGCGGCGTCGCGCTGCGACCGGGCCGTCTCGGCACGGTGGCTGATGGACGCTTGAGCGAGCCGGGCCTCGGTCAGAGCCGTCTGGGCTTCAAGAAATTTAGTTTCCGCTTCGTGCACAATCCTGCCTTGAGCTTCTACGGCGTCGGCGATGCGCTTGCGGCTGTCTCCCATGCCCGCAAGTCGTCCGGCCAGCTCACGGCTGTGCTCCGTGGCGTTCTTGGAAGCGTCTCCCAACGCTTTAAGCGCCTTGACGGCGTCCGCAAGACTTTTGCTTGTCCTTTGCAAGTCTGCGCTTAACATGTTGCGCTCGCCCTCTTTCTGCGCTGCCGCACGGCGGCTCTGGTCCAAGAGTCCGCGCGCTGTCTGCATGGCGTTGACCGCAGACTCCACCTCTTTGCGGATATTTTCGGAGCGCAGGCTGGCCTCTTCGGTCTCAAGCTCCAATTTTGCGAGAACCGCCTTTGCATCCTCCGTCATCATGTGGCGGGCGAGCGGACTCGCTACGGAGCCTTTCGCGGACCACATCTCGACCATGCCTCCGGGGAATACGGCGGCTCCGCGTAGCGTCACAAAAGAACACCAGTCCGGGTAAGGGGAGGGGATTGCTTCAAGCGAATCGACGATGTAGACGTTGCCGAGCAGGTTTTCCGCGGCGGTTTTAAAAGTCTCTTTGTATTCTACGTGATCGAGCAGTCTGGGTAGCGAGGGTTTTGAAGCGTCTCCAAAACCCGCTGCATCAGCCACGAAAATCCTCGCACCAGCATTTTTATCTGTTTCTTGCAATTTCGCTACTGCCGCCGCAGCGTCTGGGAGTGTCCGCACGGCGACGGCGTCAGCCCAAGCGCGTAGCACCGCCTCAAGCGCCGCGCGATGAGATTCAGGAGCAGTGAACTGTTCGGCGATAGGCCCCAGCACCGATCCTTCAGCCATCCCCAGAGTGTTGGCGGGGTCTGCTATTAGGGCAGTGCCCGCAGGCGAGTCCGAGGCGTCCGCAGCGGCGTCTGAAAGTACCTGTATCTTGGCCGACTGAGCCGCCATGCGAGACTGCAATTCCGCCTCTTCGCGTTCACATTCCCGCAAAGCCTTGCGTCCCTGCTCTGTCTTTCGCTCGTTGGCTAATACCGCCTCGGAATGCGCGTCGACCATGCTGTTTAGAGTCTCCGTCTCGCCATCGATTTCGTCAAGGCGTTCTTTCAGTGATCTCGTCAGCTCTTCAAGGCGCGCTTTTTCGCCGGAGAGGCGCTCGTTTTTAAGCAGGTTCTCCCGTGCTGAGTTCTCGGACGCCGAAAGCTCGTTTTGCAGGGATATGTGAAGGCGCTCGGTTTCAACTGATTCATTGCGTAGCCGCTGTAGCTCGTTTCTGGCGGCGGCGTTCGCATCACGCATGAGATCGAACTCCGCACGCGCTTTGGCAAGAGCCTTGTCGGCTTCTGCCAGTTCAGATTCCAGCGTCGCGTATTGTGATTCGTGCTGCTTTAGGCTTGTCTCCTGAGCTAGGCGCACGCTGTTCATCTCGGCGATTTCCTTCTCATCGCGCTCAGTCCATGCCTTGTATTCGTCAATGCGCTGCAAATTGACTCGCATCGATTCAGAGGCGGTGTTGCATCGCCCCTGAGCCTCCATTGCCTGCTCCATGGCAACGCCGATTCTACGCTCGCTATCCATCAACTTTTCGCGGATCTCTGCGCTCGCGACTTCGCCATTCTCAACCTGTTCGCGCAATGTTTCCAATTCGCCTTGTATGCGTCCAATCTCTTTGGATAGTGCCGTTATGGATTCATTGATGGACAAAATCTTCTTAGTGGTCGCGAAAAGATCCAGCTTGCGAAGCTCTCCTTGTAGCTCCTTGTACCGGCGTGCCTTGCCAGCCTGACGCTGGAGCGACCCTATTTGGCGATGCAGCTCGCGTATTACATCGCTCAGGCGGAGAAGGTTTGCCTCTGTCTGATCCAGCTTGCGTATCGCCTCCCTGCGATCAGCGCGAAACCGAGTGATTCCAGCCGCCTCCTCGAAAATTGCGCGACGGTCTTCGGGGCGTGAAGAGAGGATCGCGTCGATCTGGCCTTGTGCCATTACCGAATAAGAGGTCGTTCCAATGCCGGTTCCCATGAAAAGACGTTGGATATCGCGCAGACGGCAAGGGGTCTTGTTTATGAAATACTGACCCTCGCCGGAGCGGAACACGCGGCGTGATATCGTAACCTCGTTGTATTCCGTACCGAGTTCCTTTTCGCAATCCGCGAAGGTGATTGACACCTCGGTCATGCCAAGCGGCTTGTGCTTATCCGTGCCGTTGAAGATTACGTCCGTCATGGCAGAGCTGCGCAGCGCGGTAGGGCGCTGTTCGCCCAGCACCCAGCGAATGGCGTCGGATATGTTGCTTTTGCCGCAACCGTTCGGCCCAACAATCGCCGTTATACCAGGTTCGAAGACGAGCCTAGTCTTGTTTGCGAAGCTTTTGAAGCCAATTATTTCGAGCGCCTGAAGGTACACTTGGAATTGCCGCTATTGGAGCCTATTAGAAAAAGAAAAACAGCTCATAAGTTTATCACAGCCTACCCATATTGCGCAAATGTTAACTTTTTCCGGGTTTTCTCTCCTTGCCTAAAGTCCCAAACAGGTGCTAGAATCCGGCGCAACGTTTATCAAAAAACTCGGGAACACTATGGCTATGAACAATGTGACGGATAACAAAAAGAAAGACGACAATAAGCGATACTCTTGGAAGTTCAATCGAATAGGCGCGGTCGATCAAGTCGTGTTGAGCAACGCTGATGATTTGCGCAGGCTCCCCGAGTTGGACTTAAAGCTCTGGATGGCGCTCTCGATGCCCACCAAAGGATTGCGGTTTGACTCCAAGACTGCCGACCTGATCGATACTGACAATAATGGCAGAATACATCCGGAAGAAGTCATTGAAGCCGTGCGATGGGCATCGGAAGCTGTCAACGATCCCGAGATTCTGCTCAAGGGAGAGGGGCATGTGCCTCTCGCGGCTATCAGAGATCCAGAGCTGGCCGCAAGCGCACGTCAAGTTTTAAAAAATATAGGCAAAGCCGATGCCGAAGTAATTTCGTTAAGCGATGTTACAGATTTGACCAGGATTTTCTCCGCGACGCTGTTCAACGGCGACGGCGTTGTACCGCCAGAAGCCGCCGAGGCGGACAAAGACACGGAGTCGTTCATCCGTGAGGTTGTAGAGACGTTGGGCGGCAAGCTGGACCGTTGCGGGAGGATGGGGGTTGACACTGAGCTGCTTGATAAATTTTTTGCAGATGCGGCGGCAATCGTGGAGTGGGGTAATAAGGCCTCCGATCCGTCTATAAGTCCTCTCGGTTCCGAAGCCACTGCTAAGGCTCTTGCAGCAACGCAGGCAGTGCGTGCCAAGGTCAATGACTTTTATGCTCGCTGCCGTCTGGCGTCGTTTGATGAACGCAGCATCCCCATACTTAATCGCGATGCGGAGGATTACCGTTCGTTTGCATCACGCGACATGGAGGAATCCTCCACTGAGATAGCATGTTTCCCGCTGTCTCAAATAGCACCGGACAGCCCTCTCAATCTAGTCAAAGGTATTAACCCTGTTTGGCATGATGCAGTCGCAACTTTTCTAACTGAGGCTGTGGAGCCTTTAGTCGGGCATGGAACAACCAGCCTTACGGAAGATGAATGGAAGGCGCTCCAAGCCAAACTGGCTGCATACGAGAAGCACGCTTCAATAAAACCGGACTCTCCCGTGGCGAAGCTTGGAAACGACAGGCTGCTTGCCATCTTGTCCAGTGACTTGCGTAAGCGTACCGAAAGCCTGATAAAACGCGATTTGGCTCTTCAAACCGAAAGCGAACGCATAGCCGCCGTTGAGAAGCTGGTACGTTACTGCCGCGACCTGCAAAAGCTACTCACTAACTATGTGAACTTCATGGGCTACTATGGAGGAAAGGGTGCCGTTTTCCAGATCGGAACACTTTTTATAGACGGGCGCTCATGCGATCTGTGCATAGAAGTAGTTGACGAAGCTAAACAAACCGCTCTGTCAGCCCTGTCAGGGTTTTTCATCGCCTTCTGCGATCTGACGCGTCCAGGCACCCCCACGCGGAAAATTCTGGCGGCAGTTACAAACGGCGACAGCGACAATCTAATGGTAGGCCGCAATGGTATATTCCACGATCGCGATGGCTCGGTATGGGATGCCACGATAACCCGAATAGTTTCCTCTCCGATAAGCGTTCGAGAGGCATTCTGGAGTCCGTACAAAAAATTCGTGCGCATGATCGAAGAGCAGATAGCGAAGCGTGTCCAGGCGGCGGACAGTGCCTCGACAGCTAAAATGTCTACTTCTCTGGAAACTGCGTTTACCGCGCCTGCACCCGCCGCCCCAGACGCGGCAGCCGCGCCCGGCACACCCGCCACACCCAAGAAAATAGATCTCGGCACCATTGCTCTTATCGGCACGGCAATCGGCGGAATCAGCGCTCTTGTTGGCGGCCTGCTAAAAGCTCTTTTCGACCTGGGTATATGGCTGCCCATCGGTCTTCTCGGCATTGTTCTTCTGATCTCTGGCCCTTCAATGATTCTGGCGGCTCTTAAATTGCGCCGTCGCAATCTGGCTCCGCTGCTTGATGCCAACAGCTGGGCGATAAACACCCGGGCGCGGGTGAACATACCTTTTGGCACAACCCTCACAAAACTTGCCAAATTGCCCCCCGGCACGGTTCCTTCGCTAAAGGATCCATTTAAACAGAAAAAAAGCCATTGGAAACTCTGGGTCGTTCTCGCGCTGTTGGCAATTGCGGGCATCATGTGGTGGCAGGGGCGTTTTGACAATCACCTGCCAGAACGCTTCAAACGTTTCCACACGCCATCGGCTGTGGAAGCTGTGGATGAGAGCGTTCAGACTGACCCGCCACCTGCCGAGCCACCTGCCGAAGCGCCAGTGGAGGCTCCTGCCGCCGAAACACCTCCTGCACCATAGGCACGCTTTCTGTATGAGTCTCAGATTACGGCCGATGCTTTTGTGCCGTGATCTGAGTAACAGGATTTTAAGGGCGCGGTATCAGGTTTTGTAATGCCGTGTGGCAGGGTGGTGACCTGTCCTCTATTTGAGAAGTTTATCTATGTTTGTGTCTGGGCCGAAGACTACGAGCTGGTCTTTTTCCTTGAGCCGTTCGGTGCCGTTTGTGATGATAATTTCTCGAGGTCCTTTGCCATCGGATGATGCCCTGCGTATGGCAAGAACAGTGACGCCATAAATCTGACGCACGTTGCCTTCAATGAGGGTCTTCCCAATTAATAATTTGGGCAAGGCTATTTCGGCGACGCTGTAGCCGTCGGCAATTTCAAGCAGATCAAGCGGTGCGCGCGAAACTAGCGATCTTGCAAGCCGGTACGCACGGTCGCGATCGGGGTATATCACGAGGTCCGCGCCTATGCGCTCAAGTACGCGTCCGTGCAGGTCTGAGGCGGCCTTTGCGATAACGCGCGAGATTTTTAGATCCTTGCAGTTGATTGTGGCGAGAGTGCTTGCCTCCAGCGACGACGCTATTGCTATGACGGCCACATCGCAGTCTGCGAATCCTGACTCGCGAAGCGTCTCAGGTGAGGTGCCGTCGCCCTGTATGGCGCGTATCGGTGAATCCGAGAGTTCCTGTATTATGTTCCAGTTCTTGTCTAAAAGTGTGACGTCGACATCATTTGCCGCGAGGCTCTCGGCAAGTGTCAGCCCGAAACGCCCCGCACCGATGATTCCTATTTTTTTGTTTTGCATGGCATTATCCTATGATTACGTTTTCTTCGGGAAAGTGTCTTGTTGACGGCGTGGATTTAGCGGCCATCGCCATTGCGAGCGTCACCGGACCGATGCGTCCGATATACATGCAGATTATAACGCAGATTTTACCAACATCCGTGAGGTCTTTCGTTGCGCCGAGAGAAAGCCCGGCAGTTGAGAAAGCGGAAATGATTTCGAATGCTGTGTCACGGAACGACCCCACGGTGGTCTCTTCTGTGATCAGCGAAACGAAAGTTGCCACGGCTATGATGACAATGCTGACGACAGTGACTGTAACCGCGTTTTTAACAACGCGGTCAGGAATGGATCTATTGCGGATCTCAGTATACTCGCGGTTTTTGAGGATGCTGCGCATTAGGCCGAAGAGAATGGCTGCAGAAGTGACTTTTATGCCGCCCCCCGTCGATCCCGGCGACGCGCCTATGAACATTATGACCATGGTCAGAATGACCGAGGAATTGTGCATTGCGCCTGTGTCCACTGAAGACAGTCCCGCAGTCCTTGCGGACGTCATTTGGAACAGAGCCCCAATTATTTTGTCTCCTGCGTCGAAACCTTTAAGTGTGCCGTTCCATTCCATAAGCAGGTAAAGCGCTCCCCCGACCAAAATTATCAGCGCCGTGGTTTTTACGACGATATATGAATGGAGCGATAGGCGGCCACGTTGTCTATGATTGCGGTGCCAAGGGCGTAGCGAGAGCAGATTGGCGTGGACAATGAATCCGATGCCTCCGACTACCACAAGAGCCACTGTTGTAAGCATTATGACTTTGTCTTCTGCAAAACGGCAGAGGCTGTCGGAGAACAGTCCCAGACCGGAGTTGCAGAATGCCATTATAGACATAAAGACTCCGTGCCCCAGCGCCCTTATTGGCTCGAAGTCGTGCTTTGATTGTAGGCGCCAGGCAAAGATCGCGGCACCGGCAAGCTCCCAAGAAAACGTAAAGAAGAGCGTTTGACGAATAATGTGCGCCACGCCTCCCGCTACGTCCTCGCCAAGAGTGTTCATAATTACTCGCTCTTCATGCACGGAAATACGACGCCCCATAGCCATGAAGAAAAAGGTGCCGGCGGTCATTATGCCGATGCCGCCCAGTTGCGAAAGAACTGCAATCACAATGAGCCCGAACGTGGAGAACGTGGTGCCGATCCCAACAGAATCAAGTCCCGTGACGCATGTGGCGCTGGTGGCCGTGAAAAGCGCGTCGATGCCGAAATTCCAGCTGCCACCGGAATTTGAAACCGGAAGCGAAAGCAGCAACATGCCTATGCCGATAGCGACGGCGAATGCCACCGACACGAGGCGGTAAGTTGAAATGCCGCTGTCTTTCTTATGCGATTTTATCTTCATTGCCGTGATGGATTGCGTATTTGGTAGCGCAGGCAGTTTTTGCCGAGCACTTTTTCCGCCGCAGCGGCGAAATGTGCGTCGGGAAGTACGCTCAGTTCATGCGACGCGGTCAGAGTTACATCTGTCTTGGGGTCGATCTGCAATGTAAGATTAACCTGCACATGTCCGGGGTTCTTTTGCAGCACGTCGTATATTTCCTTAAGCTTTGCGACGGAAATGTTTGCCGTTTTCACTGTAAGGGTGACCCCACGCGCCATTTTCTCTGGCACCATCTCTATCGGCATGCATTCCGTAAGGGTTATTGAAGCTTCGTTGCCTCGGAAGCTGGCACCGATTTCCGCGCCGAAAAACATGGAGCGCCCCTTTTCAAGGGCGGATTGAGGATCGAGGTCGCTGCAATTGAGGCTGGCGAGAGTTTTGGGGAAAACAGGAATGTCCATTTTGCAACCCGCATCTTCTACTTTCAACAGGCACCACTTATTGCCATCCTTTTTGGTAAACTTCGTCTCGACTTCGGAAATGAACGCACAGAACTGCACCTGGCGGACAGTATCCTTTCTCCGTCTGCGCATGCCCGGATCGTCTCCAGTCAGCGGATTTTTATTTAGTTGCTGACCAAGCTCCTTCATCATGGAGTCTATCTGAGAAACGGACTGGAAGCTCGAGGCTATGGCGGAGTATTTTGCAATGGGGTGTCCCGACA
Source organism: uncultured Lentisphaerales bacterium (assembly GCA_964405775.1). Taxonomy (GTDB): domain Bacteria; phylum Verrucomicrobiota; class Kiritimatiellia; order RFP12; family UBA3636; genus JAAZFF01. The sequence continues at coordinate 26,618 of CAYOPG010000013.1, read as the reverse complement.
CGTAAAATCCAAGTAAATCTTTCTCGTGTGAGAGCATCTCCATGCGAGTCATCTGCGGGACGGCTTTGTTGAGGATATCCGCCTCCGCATCAGAAGGCGCATCCTCACTCCAAGTGTCGAACATGGAAACTTGTCCGATTTCCTTGTCCCTGCGCGCGCTTGCGGCGGCGGACATCGCCCTCGGGAGCGCCTCTGCCAGAGCCGCGCGGTGGCAGCCCAAGCATTCGAGCGCGCCACAGTTTATTAGAGACTCTATCGCCTTCTTGTTCACGGAGCTGTCCTGTCGCTCGAGGAAGTCCGAGAATGACTTGTAGGGGCCGTTTTTCTTTCGCTCTTTGACGATCGACTCTGCCGCACCTACTCCCACGCCCTTGACTCCAGCCAAACCGTACCGGATGCCGCTACCGCTGTCTGGAAGCTTCTCGGGGAGAAAAGTGATGCCGGATTCGTTGACGGATGGCGCGAGTATTTCGTAGCCCATTGCTATGGCTTCGTTGATGAAATTAGCGAGTTTTTCAGGGGTGCCGATTTCCGAAGAAATCTGGGCGGCCATGTACTCCGGCGCGTAATGCGCCTTCAGGTAGCCGGTTTGGTAGGCTATGTAAGCATAACATACGGAGTGCGATTTATTGAAGGCATACTCCGCGAATGCCTCCCAGCTGCTCCAGATCTTTGCGATGATGTCCAGGGCCGCTTTTTTGTCGCCCTTCAACGGCTCCATGAACGCTCGGTTTGAGAGGCAGCCCTGTTCGAACGAGGATTTCAGCTCCGCCATGATTTTCGGGATTTTCTTGCCCATCGCCTTGCGGAGCGTATCCGATTGTCCGCGCGTGAAATTAGCAAGTGCGCGCGACATAAGCATCACCTGCTCCTGATACACGGTCACTCCATAGGTGGTCTTCAGATACGATTCCATGAGCGGATGCTCGTACGTGATCCTGTTGCGTCCTTGCTTTCCGTTGATGAACCGCTCGATCTGTGTCATAGGCCCCGGACGGTACAGGGCGTTCATGGCAACCAGATCGTCCAGCCCACTCGGGTTGAGGGCGCGGAGATGCTTTTTCATTCCTTCGGATTCGAACTGGAACAGACCCGTTGTCTCGCCGCGTTGGAATAGTTCCATTGTCTCTTTGTCATCCAAGGGCAGTGAATCTACGTCAACATCGATGCCGCGTAATTCCTTGATGCTCGCCAAACATTCCTTAATCACCGTCAGCGTCTTCAGCCCCAGAAAGTCCATCTTGAGGAGACCAAGCGATTCAACGAACTTGCCGTCGTACTGGGTTGTCAAAAGCGCTCCGTCCTCTGCCGCCATAACCGGGATAGTCTCGCGCAGAGGATCTCGGCTTATAATAACGCCACAAGCATGGACTCCGCTGTTTCTGACCGAGCCGCATAGTTTCTCTGCGAGGCGTAGCACTCGCTTTGTTTCGTCCGTGCCGTGATCTCGCTCGTTTCTGAGATCCGGACTTGCCGCGTATGCTTTGTCAAACGACTTGATGTTAGGATCCAGCGGAACCATAGAGGCAAGCCTGTTGGCGTCAGGAAGTGGCATTTCTAGTGCTCGAGCAACATCCCTGATGCTGCTTCTCGGCGCGAGGAAGTTGAAGGTTACTATATGCCCCACGTGTTCCGTGCCGTATTTCTCGGTCACCCAGTCGAGCACTTTCTGCCGTCCGACATCGTCGAAGTCAACGTCTATATCCGGCATGGAAATGCGGTCAGGATTCAAAAACCGCTCGAACAGCAATCCGTACTTCATGGGATCTACATTCGTGATCCGCAGACAGTAAGCCACGGCGCTTCCAGCCGCAGAACCGCGTCCTGGTCCGACTACGACCCCCATTTTGCGCGCTGCTGCGATGAAGTCCTGCACAATCAGGAAGTACCCAGGGAACCCCATCTTCTTGATTGTTTCCAGTTCGAACGTAATGCGTTCATCCAACTCCGGCGTAATCCCCTCCGGCCAGCGTTCCTGTACGCCTTTGCGAGTTATGTGCGCCAGGTAGTCCGATTCAAATTTGATACGGCGAATTTTTTCGACGCCTCCCGCAGCTTCGCCACCCAATCTTTTGAAGTTTTCGCCGAATTCTTCACGCAACCGCGCCTCTGGATATCTCGTCTCCAGATCATCGTTGCCGCCGAATTCCTTGGGTATAGGAAATACCGGCATGATCGGCTGAGAGTTAAGCTCGTACTCCTCAACCTTGCCCGCAACCTCGAGAGTGTTGGCGAGCTGCTCTGGATTATCTGGGAAAACCTCGGCCATTTCTTCAGCCGACTTGAACCACTCCTGCCGAGTGTAGCGCAGGCGCCTTTCTTCAGCCACCTTGCTCAACGTGTTGACGCACAGCAGCGTGTCGTGCGCCTCAGCGTCGTCTTCCATTAGGAAATGCACGTCGTTGGTGGCAATCACCTTGATGTCAAGCTTCTTGCCAAGCTCCAGAATCCCCTTGTTTAAAATGAGTTGCCTCTCGTAAACCTCCTCGTTAATGCGGGAGACGATATGTTCAGGCACTTCGCGCGCGTTGGCGTGGTGGAGCATTATCTCGAGGTAAAAATCATCCCGGAAAACTTTTTTGAACCATTTGGCGGACTTTTCCGCCTCCGCCATGTTCCCGTTCGATATGAGATTGGGTATTTCGCCGGCAAGGCAAGCCGAAGAGACGATAAGTCCTTCATGGTATTTTTCAAGCAGCGACTTGTCTATGCGTGGCCTGTAATAGAAGCCGTCGATGTACGCAATTGATGAGAGTTCGACCAGATTCTTGTATCCCAAATGGTTTTTTGCAAGCAATACCAGATGTTCGCCGGATCGCGTGTTGCGCTCGGTGTGGGGTTCTGTCGCGACGTACGCCTCCATGCCCAAGATCGGCTTGATTTTGGCCGCGCGGCAGGCGTCATAAAAGTCTTTGACTCCGAACATGTTCCCGTGGTCGGTAATCGCGACCGCGGGCATACCTAGAGCCTTTGCACGGGCTACGAGCTTATCGATCCTGCATGCGCCGTCGAGTATGGAATAACTAGTGTGTAAGTGTAGGTGGACAAAATTCTGCATTGGGAAACAACGTGAGGGGTAGGGTGTTTGACTGTCTCACGATATGGCGAGGGTTGGAGGCTTCGGCCAGGTCTCGGGGGGCGGCGAATTGCGGCTGATGATTGTCTGCAGCGCCTCGGCCGTCTCCTGCGCCATCCGAGGCATCGAAAAACAGTGTTCAACGCTACTGCGTGCAGTCCGGCGCAGAGCGGACTTTTCCTCGCGGCTTGCCGAGGAGAGTTTTGCAGCCACTGTCCCCAACTCGTATACGGTGCCGTATAGGAAGACGGCGTCCGAAAGTCCGGAAATTTCCCGGTTTGCCCCGGTATCGGGTAGCAGCACAGGCACTCCGCAGGCGAGCGCCTCAAGCACCGCGTAATCAAAGGATGGCGGCTGCTCCGGATGGATAAATATTGCCACGTCGAGAGATGCGAAGAAAGTGTGGAGTTCAATGTTGTTGCGTGGCAGAGTCTCCACACTGCCACCCGCGTCCGTGACGGCGCGGACTACACCATCGTCACGCTGGCGGCGGGAGGTTCGCAACGGAGAGGCTTCTATTGCAACGCGAATCGCCCGGCTTCCGGCTGTGTCAGGCTGCTTGAGGACAGAAACTGCCATTTCTGGACTGATGGCCGATGGCGTTCCGCCTTCTCGTACTATAACGCCGATAGCCGCCGCCTCGGGCGGTGGTGTGAAAGGGATGTTGTCTACATATATTCCGGGATGAACCGGACGGGTTGCAGATGTAGCAATACCGAGTCTGCGCTGTACGCGCTCAGAATGAAAATTACTGACCGGGATGAACCCGTCCGCATCGGATACCGCGCTACGCAACTTCGTGAGCATTATAATTGCATCCGGGCCGCGCAGGTGGGAAATTTCGTCAAGCTCAGAATTCATAGCGCATGCGATGGGCACGCGCAGGGCTTTTTTCATCATCGGTGCCACTCCGAGTAGGAATGGGGTAGAGATATACACCACGTCAGGCTTCTGGTGCGTGCGGAGCCAGTCGCTGAGATTCTCTATAGCAGTTGAAAGCACTCCGTTTCGCCCGTCAAGCGCGTCCTTTATGAATTCGTTGAATCTTTTCGGCGAACCCATAACGCGTTTTATCACGTGTTTGCGCAGGAAGGGACGGTCGATCGCGCGCCAGAACCATTCCGGCGCATGACGCGCCAAGCGGGGCGTGCTCTGCAGAGCATAGAGCCTGACTGCCCCTAGCGGAAGCAGACCTGCTTCGCCAGCCAGGGCAGTCGGCGTATCGTCGTTGATAGGAAAAAGAACCGGAACGAACAGGACGTCGTGGCCGTACCAGCGTAGCTCGGCGACCAGCGCCTGTTCGCGCAGACTGTTTTTCTCAAAGAAAGGTCCGGCCGGACCAGGGATGATATAGACGATCCGCATGGCTCATGCCGTGGGCGAATCCGCTTATTCCGCTGAGATAGCTTCGGTGGGGCAGACACCTTCACAGGCGCCGCAATCCACACATGCTTCCGGATCGATTACGCATTTTTCGCCCTGTTTGCTGATCGCCTCTACCGGGCAGGTCTCGATGCACGCTTCGCAGCCGATGCATTTTTCTTGGTCTATTACGTGTGCCATATTACACTCCTGTTTGTATGCTGGAATCAGCCGCTGGCAGCAACTGTCCAATTTGGTTGATTAAAAAGCCTGCATTATAGCCCAATGCGTCAGGAAGTTCAAGAAATCAACGAATTGGACAGGCGCTGCCGTGCTGCAATTGTTTATGACTAGCTCTTGTGGCTAACGTTTGGGGCTGCGTTTTTCAATGCATAGTCCAGCCGTGGTCATTATGGTAGATCATTAGCCTCGTCATACCGCCATCAATGACAATGTTCTCAGCGTTTATGAATGAGTTCCGGTTGTCTGCCAGAAACATCACGGCACTGGCGATATCCTCCGGCTCACCGACTCTGCCGCTGGTGTGCTGCTTGATGTCGCTCTCTGAATAATCCGCCTTGCGTCCTGTGCTGTGGTACATTCCCGTGTCGATCCAGCCAGGTGAGATGGAATTGACCCTGACACGCCCCGCAAGGCTTGCCGCCATTGCGTGCGTTAGGGCGATAATGCCACCTTTGGCGGCGCTATAGCTCTCAGTGTCGGGCTGAGACATAAACGCGCGGCTTGAAGCGATGTTGACGATTGACGCACCATTAAGGAAATGTTCGGAAAAGAGCTGAGTGAGCATGTATGGAGCGCTTATACCAACACGCAGTACGTAGTTGAAATCAACGTAAGAGCAATACGTGTTTAGACCTCCCCGGCTTATGCATGCGTTGTTTACAAGCAGATCGATACCGTTGGGGGCTGATCCCAATACGAATGCCGCGAACTCCTTCAATACGCTCTCATCCGCGATATCGCCGATATAAGGCACCGCATCAAGTCCGGCGGCGGAGAATTCTTTGCCGGTCCTGTCTATATCATCTTTGCTGTTGTCTATGAAGAAGACCTTTGCGCCGCCCTCGGCAAGCGTCTTTACAATGCACTTCCCGATGCCCGCCGCGCCGCCGGTTACGACGGCTTTCTTTCCGTCCATGCGAAGCCGATTTGATGTCGACATGTTATTCATTCAACAGCCTTTGTGATACGTTGGTTATGCTCGTTTCAATACTGGCAGCATGCTTGGACGAGTCGTGTATATGTGTCGGGGAGAGCACACTGCCACCTAAATCTCAGGTATGTTCTTATTTGGGAGCTGCCGGTGTTTTTTTTCGGAATCTCGCCTCGTTGATGAATAGTTTTGGGTTGTCTTTGTTGGACAAAAAGTCTTCCCGGAGTTTTTCTGATGAGGTCTCGGCTTTGTTAACGATTTCGGTGTTAAGCATGGCAGTCGTGAGTGTGTCGCCCTCGATGCTGAAAGCTAGCACATCGTATTTCCGATCTTTGGGATCCGCGGAACCAGCCTCAGAGCCTATGAGTTGCGTCTGCAGAAAATTCACGCCTCCGAGTTCAATCAGATAGCCTCTAAAGAAAAGCGTCTCTTTGTCCCGCCGCGGGTATTGTATCGCGTATTCAGTGTCAGAAAACTTGAGGATAAGCGCCTCGAACTTCTCCTGGCTCGGATTTTCTTCACCTGGAATCAGTTCCCAGACGCCAAGAAGCTCGGCGTCAACTGGAACTTTGTCTTTCTCCACGAGGGGACTCACGTAGTTGCAGCCGGCGAAGACTGCCGCAAACGCCAACGCCGTCATGAATAACGCTTTATTATTGGTTTTCATTCTTCACTCCATTTGTTCTGGTTTAGTAACTTAGGGCATAGTAGTCGTCGAATACAAGCGCCGAATCCTGCATGAGCAAAAGTCTGTCCGCAAGTGACTCGAAGTCTACCACATATTCCTCTTCCGCGGGCGCCGAGCCGATGGCAGATTCAATGCTGTCATTTGCCGCCCCGTTGTATTCCGTAACAACTGTCGAAAGCGCCACCAGCGCCATGCACGTCTCCAGATCGACCTCCTGCGGTCCTCCGCGATCCGTATGCAGCGCGGCTGATAGTATGATGGCCAGACTTGCCGCCGTGGCGGTCACTCCGGTAGCAAGGCGTTTCCAAGTCCGGCGCATCCGTACCGCGCGAGCATGGTTCCGCGCCGCTTCGCGTACGCGGTCGGCTGCAACCGCCGACACGTCTCCTTTCAGCATGGTCGCAAGACCGCGCGAGGCTACGCCGCAGATTTCCTCATCTATTTTGTTTTCCACATCATTGTTCATAAGTCATTCTCCAGTTTCGGGAAGATGGTATCCCTCCAGTTTTTCTGACAGTGCCGCCCGCAGCTTTCGCGTTGCATAGTGCATTCTTCCAAGTGCCGTGTTTAGCGGTATATCCAGCGTCTCTGCAATCTCCTTGAAACTCATATCCTGCTCGACTCGCATCAGAAAAACCTCCCTCTGACTCTCCGGCAGCGCCATTACCTCCTCCGCAACCAACCTCTCCGTTTCTTCACTTGCAAGCGCCTCGCCCGGAATCCTGCCCGCATCGGTCACGTTCTCCACGAACGCCACTCCGGATTTGTTCTCCTCGTCTAAGCTGAGCGTAGGTTTTGTCCGCCTGAATATGTCTATAACCGTGTTGCGTGCTATCACTGTGAGCCACGCCTTGAAACTTCCCCCTTTCCATTTGCCACTGTTGTCTATTGCCTTGATCCATGTATCCTGATATGCGTCGTCCGCATACGCCGAATCCCGTCCTAACATCCCGCGGATAAATCGCATCAGAGATTCTGAATGTCTCGACACGAGGGCTTCGAACGCCGCTTCGTCGCCGTGTTTGCGGAACCGATCGAAAAGCGTCCCGTCGTCCGTTTCTGCGGTGATTTGCGTTGTTCTCTTTGCCATGCGTTTGCGGAGCGCCACATATATACAACGAACGCCGAGTGGCGCGTTTTTATTGTGTCATCACGCGATATAAAAAGGATTTAGACCCGGTTTTCCAGCCATTTGTTCCAAACGGAGGAGCTCGCATCCGATGGGCAAAGCCAGTCGCCGCGCTGCGATAGACCGATAATGCCTACCTTCGGGCCGTCTGGCGCCGCGTTGCGCTTAAACTGCTGACGCACAAAGCGACTCAGAAAAACCCCTAGCGCCTTCTTTATCTCTTCTGGCCTTGCGTTTCGACCGAAAGCCTTGCTGGCGAGTTCCGCGAGCGTGTTCGGTTCCTCTCCGTACAATATGAAGTGATACAGAAAGAAATCATGCAGGTCGTATCTTCCTATGATGCTTTCAGTGTGCTGCGCTCCGGGGAGAAGCTCGGGAGAGACGGGCGTGTCCGCAATGTCTCTCAGAACTGTCGCTAGCTCTGGCTCTGACTCCTCGGCGTGCTGTCTTATTAGAAAACGAACCAGGGTCTTTGGAACAGAGCAATTGACGTTGTACATCGACATGTGGTCGCCGTTGTAAGTGCTCCATCCGAGCGCTATTTCAGAAAGGTCGCCCGTGCCAACCACGAACCCGCCCTCGGCATTTGCCAGATCCATAAGAATCTGCGTGCGCTCCCTTGCCTGAGAGTTTTCGTAAACAGAGTTGGTGTTAGAAGGGTCGTGCCCGATGTCCGCAAAATGCACTCTGACTGACTCCGTAATAGGAATCCTCCGGAGCTCGGCACCCAGCAGTTCGGAAAGCTTGTCCGCATTATCGCGCGTGCGCTCAGTTGTGCCGAAGCCTGGCATTGTCACAGCGCAGATGAAATTGCGCGGTAGTCCAAGATTGTCGCAGGTCTTGGCGCAAACAAGCATTGCAAGCGTCGAATCGAGTCCGCCCGAAACTCCTATCAACAGCCTCTTCGCACCAGTGTGTTCGATGCGCTTGGCAAGTCCGGCAGACTGGATTTCCATAACTTCGTGGCAGTGTCCGGACTCTGCCACGTCATCAGCAGGCAAGAACGGGTGCGACGAGATGGCCGCATGTTTAAGATCCGGCGATTCAGGGAGGGCGGCGATTTCCACGCGTCGGCAGGGTGAGCTCTGCACACCGTCGTTGAACGCAGTCCAAGAAGCCCGAAGCCTGTCGCACCACGCTGGCTTGATGTCCGCGTATATTATCGATGTGTTTCGGAGGAAGCGTTCGTTTTGAGCTACGACCCTGCCGTTTTCCGCGATTATTGAATGGCCGCTGAACACGACGTCCGACGTTGATTCATTAACTCCCGCCCCAGCCAGGACGTATGTGCCGGATAGGCGAAAGCTCTGGCTGATAACAAGCCCGCGGCGGAAGTCCGCCTTGCCCACGATTTCGCTCTCCGCGGCAAGGTTGAACACCGCCTGTGCTCCGCCGATTGCCAAATTTGCCGATGGCGGTATCATCGCGTGCAAATCTTCGGAAATTTCGACGCCGAATCTGAACGCGCCTCCAGCGTCGAAAACGAGTCCAGCTCCGGCAGGCACATCGGCGCCCGCAATTTTCACGCTCGTGGCGTTAAACTCCCTTACAGAATTGAAATTGCGTTTCTCATGGAATTCGCGGTAGTTTTGCAGGTACTCTTTGAACGCAATCCCAACAATCTCGCCGCTCATCACCACGGCTGCGGCATTGAAAAGACGGGATTCAACGCGGAGGGGTAGCCCCACTATCACCGCGGAGGCACTGTTTCTGGTGGCTGCGGCAACTCTCGTTAGCGCATTCATGGACGCGTCAATAAGAACCGTCTGGTCGAACATGTCGCCGCAAGAATATCCTGTAATAGACAGTTCCGGAAAGGCGACTATCGACGCTCCGGCGGCGACAGCCTCCGAATATGCCTCTATAATCCTGTCGGCATTGAAAGACGGGTCGCCCACCTTCAATACCGGCACCGCCGCAGCCAAACGGAAAAACCCTTTCATCACAGCCCCCTGAACTTTCTATAATTGCCTAAAACTATATCGCACGTCGCATGCGTAACGCCTTTCATTATAGCATCATCGGATGACAAACAGAATATAAAAGAATGCTCTGTGTATTCCCATTTTTCACACAGTTTTTTGACAGTTTTAACAGAAAACTATTCTTTAATTTGTTTTATGCTACAATGACGTCGTCAACTAACGAGTTTGGCTTGGTGCCATACAACCGGATATGGACGGACGAGATGGTAATGGCTGAAATATTGAAAATCACATTTTGCTTTGCATTCGGAGCGATAACTATGCCCCCGTGTTTCTTGACGGCGAGGGCAACATGCACAACCCTGGAGATAATGACCAGACTAAAATCATGAACATAAGCACCGACACATCCTGGCATTTAAACCAGCACCCGCCGGTTGGCTGGCGGGTAATCAACGCGGACTATCTGCATTTCGTGCTGCCAGTACCGAAAAAGGAGTAATAATATATGAAGAACTGCATTTTTATATTTCTTATTGTGTTCACGACGGCATACCGCGCGTCCGCAGAGGAACTAAGCAATTATACCAACGAGCAAATAGGTGAAACCATATCGCAGAACCGCCAGACGATTGCGGCTTGCGTCCGAAGCGCGGCGGTCGCTGGGGTTGGCGTCTTTCTCCGGCAACCTTCCCCACAGGAGCCTTTTGTCGATATAGACGTGCAGGAGTGGTGGACGCCCGCGTTGACCAACAGCATTATACGGGTTCACTATCTGAATGCCTACTCCCCATCGAACTGGATTTTTCCTACGAACACGCCCGTGGTCTTCTTCGCCATAACCAAGCGTCAGGCGGACGCAAAACCTTCGGCATACACTAATCCGGGGGCGTATTCCCCGGAATACTGCTACTCCGTGACGAACGAGACAGAGGCATCCAAATTCATATTCGGCGACATGGACAGGTCGTGGTTCCGCATCGGGCGCGACGACGGCCGGCTCTATTCCTTCGCTACGAACCTCTGGGACTGCATCCGCGTGAACCCGAATCCGACGAACTACTACAAGGTGCTCCGGGATGCCGACCGGACTGTGTCTTACGAGGATTCCTGGCGAGTTAATCTGGACGCAAGCAGGGAATTGAGCTGGATATACGCTTTGGAATCTGAAGATAGGCTTGCTGAAATACTCAACGATCCTCTTCTGAGTCCTCCCGAACGGAATCACTTAGGCAACGTCATGAACTGGCGCTTCAACTGGAAGTACATTTACACAAACGGCGTGGAAACCTGGACTCCGCCGGAGCGATAACTATGCCCCCATGTTTCTCGACGGCGAGGGCAACATGCACAATTTAAGACGGAAGAACCACGGTCCCATCGACTTGGAAAACCCTCAACCACTACTATCTAAAATTCATCCTACCCAAAACATTTAATGGCCTGTGAAAATTATGAGTTTAAAAAAATGTTGGCATATTGCCTGATAATATGCCTTGCCGCTAGATGCATGGCTGAACATATGAGTGGAGACACCGCAATCTGCGTTACTTAAGTGCTTTTCAATACGCTGATTTCGCAGGCGAGGGAACGTTTTTGGATCATTATGACGATACGCTCGTGATAGACGTAAACAACTACTGTTTGGAAGCTTCCCCACAAATCCAATCCCGATTACAGGCGCTTTTTCAGGCTGGACAACCAAGGAGATGATCGAGAACGACACAAACTACTTCGACGGCAAGACGATCGTGTTTTTCGCAATTATCAACGAGTGGAAGACGGCGGTGCGAGACAGGCCGAGAATGGATGGCATTATTTGGGACGCGGGCTTGATATTCACAAATTACGGAGGGTATTGTTCTCCAAAATTCGTCTTGGATCATCCTCCTGCGTGGTTTTCGCTCGAAACAAACGACGTGTGGCACATAAACTTCTTTTCAAACATAGTTGAAAGCATAGTAGCACGCAGAGACCGGCGGCTCTTCTATACAACGACACGCGACGCCATGAGGGCAGGCGAGTCGGGCGATCCAGACGAAGAGCTTTACTGGACGATGTCTTTTTGGCCATTGATTGAGTTCATATGGGACGAGCCGGAGGAGGCGAACCTTGTCGAGATGATTAACGACCCACTGCTTATAAGTAAAATGCGTGCGCGAGCCATGGGGCAGCTCAAGAAACGCTTCGGTTGGCCCGCCACGAATTCTATCCCAGAACTGTAAACCCCATGTACTCGTAAAGACTCCACTGCCGGGCTTGCAGGTATCGTAAAATGGGAAAGCCCCTGAAATAATGTGTTCTTGAGATTCCGTGTCCAAGAAAGTATAATGGGAACCTTAACACGCGGATGATAACGCGGGGTTGTTTTTTTGTTTAGCCGATTCTTGCGGAGACTTAATGATGGACAATACACTGCTTGTAAAACTGGATTTTCTTGCATACGTTGGACTTGCCTTGCATCAGAATGGAGTGCAGTTCATACGTTCGGTGGTGCTGGAAAATAAAGGCGTTGAACATCTCCGAGATTTGCGCGTCGAGATAAAATCGGATCCCGAATTCTTCACGCCAGTTGAGCTTGCCGTCTCTGAGATTGCGGCTGGTGGCGCAGTGCCGTTAAAGGACTTCAATGTTGTTCCAAGCCACTCCTTTTTTGCTTCAGTCACGGAACGTGTCAGAGGGAGCATCATTGTGGATGTGCTCGCCTCCGGGGCAGAAGCGCCATTAAAACGTCTCGCACAAAATATTGACATCTGCGCCCATGACGAGTGGTTCGGCGGTGATTTCATGCCGGAGATGCTCGCGGCATTCGTGACCCCTAACAGTGATGGAGTGAGCACACTACTGAAGCGCTCCTCCGAGCTTATGCAGGAACGGAGTGGGAACGGGGCGTTGGACGGTTACCAGAGCGGAGACAAGACTCGAGTTCTTCTAATGGTCAAGTGCATTTACGACGCCGTACTCGAAAGTGGCGTAAACTACATGGAAGCTCCCGCCAGCTTCGGTGAAAAAGGCCAGAGAGTGCGATTCCCGGATAAGATATTGTCGACCAAATTTGCTGCTTGCCTCGATTTTTCCCTGTTGTTTGCCGGAATGATGGAGCAGTGCGGGCTTCATCCGCTTGTCATGCTGTCCCGTGGCCATGCATATGTTGCCTGCCATCTGCTCAGATACAATTTCCCGGACAGTGTCGTTGATGATCTCCAGTCTATCCGTAAGCGCGCTGAAATCGATGAGATCGTTGCGTTCGAATCCACCAGCGCGGCTGGCGGACGCAGCAAGTTTTCCGTAGCCATGACCGAAGGGGCAAAGCGGCTCGCTGAAGACATTGATTTTTATTATGCGCTCGACGTTAAGCAAGCCCGCGCCATCGGTGTGCGGCCGCTCTCCGGCGTGGCGGGGCTTGGAGAACTCTCAGGCGCGACCGCGGATCCCAAAGTTGAATCTGACGAAGCTCTCCCGGAGCTAAGCGAATCGATTGGCTCCACCGAGCAACTGGCTGAGAGCAAAGTGCCGGCGCGGGTGGTCCGCTGGCGGTCGAAACTGCTCGACCTGTCGCGTCGCAACCGGCTTCTTAACTTCAAGGATTCGAAACAAGCGATACAAGTCGCGTATTACAATCTGAAAGCCATCGAGGACGCAGTCTGCAACGGAGTGGAATTCTACATCCACCCGAGACCCGATGTTTTCAGCGATCCGAAGAACGATCCGCGAAACCTTACGATGCTTGAACTTTCGCGCGGTGAGAATCCCGTCGCGAAGTACATGCAGGATGAGTTTGAGCGGAGGCGGCTGCGCACTTTTCTGGAAGAGAAGGAACTCCTGAAGCGACTGACAGAGCTTTACCGCACATGCAGGACAGATATAGAAGAAGGAGGAGTCAACACGCTCTTTCTTGCAATAGGTTTTCTTAAATGGACGGATGGTTCCGGTGCTTCTGCGCAGACGTACAGAGCTCCGCTTGTGTTAGTTCCCGTGCGGCTTGACAGGGAGACTGCGCGAACAGGCTACACTCTTTCGCAGTCTGAAGACGACTCTGTCGTGAACGTGACACTCCTTGAGATGCTAAAGCGGGATTTTGGGCGCGACATCGCCGGACTGAATCCACCGCCCCAAGACGAGCATGGCATTGATGTGGCCGCCGTTCTGAGAATATTCCGCGACGCCGTGGTGAATGTGAAAGGGTGGCAGGTCGAGGAGGATGTCTGGATAGGGCGTCTGTTCTTCAATAAGTTCATCATGTGGGACGATATGAATCGGCGCATCGAGGACCTGAGCAAGAACCCCGTGGTTGGCCACCTGATAAAGGGCGGCGGCGCGTCGTTTGACGATGGAATAGAACCCGTGGCTCCTTCAAATGTCGATACCTGCATAAAGGCCGAAGAGCTCCTCTGCCCCATGAGTGCGGACTCGTCCCAGCTTGCGGCTGTGATCTCTGCGGCACGCGGCAAGAATTTTGTTTTGCACGGTCCGCCGGGAACAGGCAAGTCTCAAACTATAACAAACCTGATCTCATACTGTCTGGCGGTGGGGAAAACAGTGCTGTTTGTGGCGGAAAAACGAGCAGCACTTGAGGTCGTGCAGCGCCGTCTTTCAAGAATTGGTCTGGCTCCGTTTTGCCTCGAACTGCATTCGAACAAGGCGGGTAAGGCAGGTGTTCTGCGGCAGTTCGCAGAAGCGATGGCTTTTGGAGACAAGAAGGAGCCGGCCGCATGGGCAGAAGCCGCAAAGGATTTAGTGACGTGCCGCAGCTCGCTAAGCGGCTATGTAAGCGAACTCCATAAAGAGTATCCTTGCGGACTCACGCCTTACAAAGCTTTTTCTTATCTGTTCGCTCATGAATCAGAGCAAGACCTCATGCAGGCGGTTGGCCCGTTCCGTAGAATCAGGCTGGAGAGAGGGGAGATCGAGGCCATGCTCGATGCGGGGCGCGAGCTCGCCGCTCAGGCAGGAGAGATCGAGCCAAAAATTTTTGACAAATTCTCTTTCGCACGGCCTATGGAGTGGTCTCCGACATGGGAGCAATCCGCCGTAAACGCCGCCAACGCGCTCGGTTCGGAAACTGTGGCCATAAGCCAGATGCTGGAAGTTTTCTGCGCTATCATTGATTATCCCCGCCCATCATCAGCAGCGCCGACGAGTTTCGACGAATTTGCCCGTCTTGCCCTCCTCATGCAATCACTGCCTCAATTGCCGGAATCGTTTTTCAAATCCGACTGGGAGAACTTCCGGGCGGAATTATCCGCAGTCTCAGCCGCTGGAAAGGTATGCCGGGATATTGAAAAAAAGCTCGAAGGGTTCAACATGGACGCTGTTGCGACCTTTGACGTGTCCGAGATGCGCACCCGTTTGAAAGATAATGCCGAGAGGTTCGTGCTAACGCGAATGATTCGCGGAGCCCGGGCTCGCAAGGACGTGGCTGTCTGTCTTAAACCCGGCTCGCGGAGGAAGGTTTCGCGCGATGAAATCCCTCAGCTCATGGAAGATTTCGAGGTGTATGCCTCTAACCGAAAGGCGGTTGAATCAGCCCCCGACGCCATCACGTCGCGGATTGAAGGCCTGTTCAAGGGACTGGAAACAGACTGGGACGCAGTGGACATGCGATCCTCGGTTTGCCAGACGCTTAGCGAATCGTTGCGCAAGATTGCTGACGGCAACAATGATGCTTACAAAACAATGTGCGATGCAGTCGGTGCCCATGCCTCTGCCGCTGAACGTGCTTTCACGCCAGAGGATATGAAGGCGTTCAATGTAGCGCATACCAAGTTCAACGAAGCTTTGCGGGTGTTCAAAACGGCGCTGCATGTAGATGATTCGGCAATTAAGAACAGGGGGGTGGTGACGGCGGCGGCTGCTATGACGGAAGCCGTGCTAAATGAGACTCGCCACCTCCGCAGGTGGTGTATTTGGAATCAAGCCCGCACCCGGAGCCTCGAAAAAGGTCTCGATCCGGTTGTCGCTGCAGTGGATGCAGGCGAACTGGCTCTGGAAAACATTCCGCTCACTATCCGCAAGCGGTACTGCGAACGTTTCGTCGACGATGTGATTGAGAAGTCCGAGGTTATCCGCAATTTCATTGGTGGTGCGCACGACGGGCTTGTGGAGAAGTTTTCGCATATCGACGACGAGATTGAAAAGCTAGCGCAGCAGACAACCGTTGCGAGGCTCGCATCCCGCCTGCCTTCCGGTCGGCTGGGCGCTTGCCCCGCCACGAGCGAGCTGGGAATGTTGAAGCGGGAGTGCGAAAAAAAGACTCGTCACAAGCCCGTGCGCACACTCCTTGAGATGATCCCCACAATATTGCCCGTGCTCAAGCCATGCATGCTTATGAGCCCGCTATCAGTGGCGCAGTATCTGCCTCCGGGAAGCAATGATTTCGATATAATCGTGTTCGACGAGGCCTCGCAGATTACAGTCTGGGATGCCATCGGCGCAATGGCACGAGGCAGGCAGGTAATAATTGTAGGCGATCCTAAACAGCTGCCCCCCACCACGTTCTTCCAGCGCACAGCCGAGAGCGAGGATATTGACGAATCCGACATCGAAGAACTGGAGAGCATACTTGATGAATGCAAAACTGCCGGCGTGTCGGACATGTACCTGCAGTGGCACTACCGCAGCCGCCACGAATCCTTGATAGCATTCAGCAACCAAAATTACTACAACAACAGTCTCATGACCTTCCCGTCGTCAGTGAGGGAAAGCAAAAGCCTTGGAGTTAGCTTCAATCTGGTTAAGGACGGCGTATACGACAAATCAAAGACTCGTACAAACAGGCTGGAGGCAGAAGCGCTTGTGGATGCCGTTGTGGCGCGACTCCGTGATCCGGAGCTTGCCAAAAAGTCAACAGGGATAGTCACGTTCAGCGTCGCGCAGCAGAGCATTATTGAAGACTTGATGGATGAGAAGCGAGCTGAGTTCCCTGAGATCGAGAAGTTCTTCTCGGAAGACAACGAAGAGCCGTTCTTTGTGAAAAACCTTGAGAGCGTGCAGGGCGACGAACGCGATGCAATTTTCTTTTCGATCTGTTATGGCTTCGACACCAACGGCAAGTTTGCGATGAACTTCGGCCCGCTAAACAGACCGGGAGGGGAGAGGCGCTTGAACGTGGCGGTTACCCGCGCCAAGGAACAGGTCGTTGTGTTTTCATCTGTAACTTCCTTGCAGATCGACACCGGGCGTACGCAAGCGACGGGGGCGGTGCATCTCAAGAACTTCCTCGAATACGCAGAGCGTGGGAACTCGCAGGTTGTCACCACAACTGCAGCCGGTGCTGATTCTGGCGAACGTCTTTTTGAAAACGAGGTGGCAGAGTTCCTACGCGTCCACGGCTACAAGGTGGATACTCGGGTTGGTTGCTCGGGATACACGATCGACATAGCAGTTAAAGCGCCAGATGACGAGGGGAGGTATGTGATAGGAATTGAATGCGACGGCGTGATGTATGGTAGTGCGAACAGTGCGCGCGACCGCGACAAACTCCGCGCCATTGTGCTCGGAGGCCTCGGCTGGAGGCTTGCCCGCGTCTGGAGCACCTCATGGTGGTTCGACCGCAAGCAAGCTGAAAGCAAGTTGCTTGCAGAAGTGGACGCCGCTGTGCGCGGACAACCGTCCCCGTCGGTAGGCTCAGCGAAGTTCAAGCCGTACGACTCGGCACCGAAGACGGAATTCGAACCGGCGTTCGCGGTGGAGATACCGAACGACCGAGAAAAAACCTACGTCCCGGCAGAAATCGTAACCGGCTACTCAAAGAGCCAGTCGAACTTCAATCTCGATTTTGGGCCCCAGATTATAGGCGAGCAAATGCGCCGTATCGTCAACGAAGAGGGGCCGATAACAGAGTCGCTTCTCAACAAGCGCGTCATAATTGAATGGGGGTTTTCTCGCATAGGCAGCGCAATGGCGGTGGTTTTGGAGAAGTCCGTTCCGAAAGCCATTAAGACTACCAAGCAATTTGGCGAGCGTGTATTCTGGCCTGAAGGTATGGATTCTCAGTCATACCGTTATTATAGAGTGCCGGGAGGTTCGGATGAATCCAGGCGTTCAATAAAGGAGATCCCGCTTGTTGAAATATCAAACGCGATGGCTTGCATAAGAGAGCGCTTCCAATCTCTTCCCGAGGAGGCTCTGTACTCCGAGACCGCGAAAATATTTGGATTCCCGCGCGTAACATCCACGCTGGAGAAGTATCTCGATGAGGCCGCAAAGCAAAGCAGTAAATGAAAATTGAATCAGGGTTGTTTGACCACATGGTGCTGCAACGCACCCTGAAGAATGTTTGCGATGCACGTATTGAGGGAAGTTGCGATGCAAAAGGGCAGGTGACGACTCGTGTGACGCGTGGCGGCAAAGCCTTTAGAGGGTTCGCTTCGGCAAAGGTTGGAGTGGCGTCGCAAGGCAGCTTCAAAGCCAACTTGAAAGGGCTGCCTGCGGGCGGCCCCTACGATGTTGAGCTCTTCATCGGCGGGGAACGCATTCTTGTGCAAGACGTGCTTGTGGGGGATGTGTGGTTGCTTGCCGGCCAGTCTAACATGCAAGGATGCGGCCTTGTGCCTGAAAAGCCTCTGCCCGTGAATCCAATGGTGCGTGCGTTCTATTCTAACGACAGATGGGCACCTGCGGAGGATCCTATCCACTCTTTGTGGGAAAGCGTTGATCCGGTTCATGCCCAGTTGTTCGGCGGAGCTTTACCGCCAAAACCCGCAAAGGGCTGGGGCGTTTGCCCTGGTCCCGCCTTTGGCGTGGAGATGATAAAATTTACAGGCGTTCCCCAGGGGCTTATTGCATGCGCACACGGTGGAACCACAATGGCGCAATGGAGCCCCAAGTTGAAGGGGGAGGGCGGAACAAGTTTGTACGGAGCAATGCTGCGTAAGTTCAAAAAAAACGGCGGCAAAGTTGCGGGAATGCTCTGGTATCAAGGGTGCTCAGATTCGGGGCCTGTGGCAGAGCCTGTTTACACGCACGCCATGAAGGAATTTATATCTACCCTGCGGCGCGATTGCGGCGATTCCCGGCTGCCAGTGGCTTTGGCGCAGATATCCCGTACCATAAGCTTGGCATCAGATGCACCGCAGTACTGGAATGGCATACAAGAACAACAACGTGTGTTGCCCAGGCACATAAAGAATCTCTCCGTGGTGCCGACGGTGGATTTGGCGCTGGACGATCTGATTCACCTTGGCGGCGAATCTCAATACATCCTCGGGCGTCGGCTGGCAAATGCCATGCGCGTGTTGCGTAATGGACGCAAGGCTGGATTATCTCCGATTGAATTCAATGGCTTCAAGATCATGCCGCACCGTGACTGGAGCATTGTGGAAGTCTCGTTTAAAAACGTGGATGGTGGACTCGTGAGCGGCGGACGTCCATTCGGTTTTTCAATAATTAATTCCGACGGCAAGTCGTGTGTTTTCGATACGAAATTATCGGGTGAGAAGGCTCGTATATTCACGACGGTTTCACCAGTGGAGCTTAGAAAAGGCTGGAGGCTGCATTACGGCTACGGACTTAATCCATGTTGCAATATCACTGATGACGCCGGACGTTCATTGCCTGTGTTCGGACCTGTTTGGCTCGGCCCTCCGATTTCGGCCACTCCTATGATCCAGAAGTTTCTTGTGAGTGACTACCATATTGGCGATGGTGGCTTGAAGAGGCTGAAATATCCCGAAGACCTGTCCGCCTTGAATTTCAGGAAGATTGTCTTCCCTGGACTTTTTTGCAGCATGCGCAACGAGATATCGACGCATGACGGTCGCGACGAATACTTCTTTTACTCATGCCGAATCTCATGTAAGGAACACATGAAAATAATGCTTATGCTAGGTCATGAAGGACCGGCAAAGGCATGGATCGATGGTGTGGAAGTATACTATGGGCCAAAGGGCGGCGTGCCTGCCTCTCCTGGAAAAGGTGCGAGCAAAGTCGCGTCTGTCGCTGCGGGAGAGCATGAAATACTTGTCGCGCTTGACACAGATCGTGGTAAAGGTTGCGGAATATTCCTTCAGGTGGCACGCTGCGACCTCACCAGAGAGCAAGTTCTTAGTCCTACCAAAGATTATGCCATGCCCGAAGTCTTAGGATAGCGCAAGCCAAACCTGCCGAGTTGTGGCAGGGTCTTAAGACCGGCAATTTGAATACAGGACAACGAGTTGTCCGCTCCGCGTGTTACGGGCAAAGAGTGGCCGCGTACGCGGGCAGGACGCAAGCTCTGTTTCGGTTTAAGCGAACTGCTGGAGGTAGCGCAGGTCGTTGGTGTATAGCAGGCGTAGATCTGTGATTCCGTGCTTGATCATGGCTATGCGCTCGACGCCCATGCCGAAAGCATAGCCGTAAAGGTCTTCGTCATAGCCGATCTTTTTGTACACACGCGGATCAACCATGCCGGCTCCGGCGATTTCAATCCAGCCACTCTGCTTGCAGACTCTGCAGCCTGCACCCTTGCACATGTGGCACGAGAAATCCACCTCCACGCTGGGTTCGGTGAATGGGAAGAAGTGGGGACGGAAACGAACTTTGACTCCCGGACCCATCATCTCGTGGGCGAAATGCGCTAGCGTGCTTTTAAGGTCGGCAAGCGAAACCGGGGTGTAATCTACGTACAGCCCTTCGATTTGGTGGAAGTTCGCTGCATGAGTGGCATCTATGGTATCGCGCCTGTAGCACCGCCCCGGGTTTATAATCCTTACAGGCGGCTTTTGTGACAGCATGACGCGGATCTGCACCGCCGACGTCTGAGTGCGTAGCAAGCGCCCATCCTGCAGCCAAAAAGTGTCCGCCGCATCGCGCGACGGATGGTGATCTGCGGTGTTTAGGGCGTCGAAGTTGTTGAATCCTGTCTCAATGTCTGGTCCGTCGGCAACAGTGAACCCGAGTTGGCCGAAAATCCTGGCTGTCTCCTCGATTACGCTAGAGACTGGGTGCATCGCCCCTGGTTTAGGCCAGGTGCCAGGAAGGCTGAAGTCGAAAGCATCTTGCTTAGAACCGGCCGAGGCGACTTCAGCCTTACGAGAGGTTAGGGCGTCAGTGATTTTTGTCCGCAGAGCATTCAGTGCTACGCCCATCGCGGGCTTGTCCACGGGGGCCACGTCCTTCATGGACTTCATGAACTCAGTCACAAGTCCATTGCGGCTTATGTACTTGATTCGCAGCTCCTCAACCTCGGCAGCCGACTTGGCTGCTTCGATTTCCGCAAGAGCCTTGTCTCTCGCTTCATTGACTTCCTGGACTGATAAACTCATTTCTGTACACTATCCTTTGGATAAAAAACACCTCTCCGGTATGACCGGCCACCTCTGCAAAACGTCTATAATACTACTCCATACACCTTGCGCAGGTCAAGTTTACAAAAAAAGATCTGTTGACTTCCAAATGCCAAAGAGAGATACTTTCCCATTGCAAAGGCGACTTATCAGGTTCGCGCCGGAGTGGTGTTCAGCCACCGGTACGGGTCGATTGCCTTAGCCGGGGTTTTCAAACACCTCGGTGCAACTAAGAACAAAAGAAAGAGTTTCTGTCGTCACGTCGTTTACGCCGTGGCGAGCCCATGAACTCAACAGCAATAGAAGCATCACAAACGCGCGTCGCCGGTTCTGACAAAACGTCATCCTTCAAGATGGCGGGCATGAGAAACCCCGGCGATGTCTTGAAGAAGACGCAGCGCATCAATGCGGGTCTTGTCGTGCCCGTAACAGGTTCTGGAGATTATGATGATGACGAGATGACATTCGTCGACATACATGATCCGGAATCACCAGAGTTCAAAAGACTTTGGCTGTTGTACAATACATCATTCCCGGAAGACGAGAGGCGCTCCCTTTTAGAGCATGAGCTGGTGATGGATGACCCGCGGTTCCACTTTTCGGCGATTCGCCGCAAAGGCGTCACGGTCGGTCTCCTCGCTTACTGGTTGCTGCACGACATGTTCTTCATTGAGCATTTCGCTATATGCCCGGAGTCCCGCTCGGCCGGTATCGGCGGCAAGGTGATTGAGCAGCTGCAGTACTATGCAGACCGCAAGATCGTTCTTGATGTCGAACCAAAAAATGATTCCACGGATACCTATAGGCGCGTGCGTTTCTATGAAAAGCACGGCTTCAGGTACTGCCCCAAGCCCGTTGTCCTGCCGTCGTATTGGTTTGCGAAGCCAATCGCCTCCAACCTTATGGTATGGTCGTCCAACAAGACGAACCTCACTCAGAGGAAGATAGTCGAAGATATTCGCAAAAGCATCTACAGCATAGGCTAATGGATATAAGTGGGCTGGAGCGCGGCGGCTAGCCGTCGCGCTGTTTCGTGGCCTTCACCTCAGCCGCCGCATAAAGGGATGCGGCGGCGGGTTTTGGAAACCACACTGGCGACAGTGTGGTTTTTTTTTGTCTGTCAAGTGCAAGTGGACTTGAACTTTCGCCCAGTTTTCTCTGGGGTATTGCTCTAGATCACCCGATTGCTTTTGTATATCTCGAGTATTGCACGGGCAGTTTCTGCCGCGCTTTCGAGGGTCACGCCCGGTGCGCGTCTTGCGCGGACGGCTTCGATGAAGTCCGCCAATTGAGCGACATGTCCTGTTCCGTAATACTTCTTGCCAACTGCTGCGGGTTTGGGCATGATCGCCGCCTCCAGCTGTTCTCGAATCGATGTCTCCAGCGCTTTGTCTCTCATTTCTATGAATGAAAGTTTATCGTTGGTTATTTCGATTCCGCCTTCGGTGCCGAAGAACGCAAGACGTGGCAGCCAGTTTATGTTGCTTCCTGATGTTGCCTCTATGGTTCCCACCGCGCCGTTTGCGAACTCGACTGTTGCTGATGCGCTGTCTTCGGTTTCAATTATTCCCTGATGTGCAAGGTTGCGAATTACCGCGGTGATTTTAACCGCCGGTCCGGCCTGCCATAAAAGTTGGTCGATATAATGTATGGCCTGATTTATCAGAACTGAACCGCCTTCGTGTTGCCATGTGCCGCGCCAGGTGCCACTCTTGTAGTACTCCTCGGTCCGCAGACAACGCAGGGTGGCGCTGGCGTTGAGCAGGGTGCCCATAGCGCCTGAGGAGAGGAGTTCTCGCAACTCCACATAAATCGGGTCGAAGCGGTGCTGGAATACTCCGCCGCAGACTCGTTCTGGAAACCGCTTCGCGGCGGCCAGCATGGCGTCAAGACTTTTGATGTCGTGGGCGAGGGGCTTTTCGCAGATCGCGTCCTTGCCGTGTTCAAGTGCGGATACAAAAAGTTCCGAATGCGTGTCGTGGTCGGTGCAGATGCTGACGGAATCGACGTCGTCTGCGGCGAAGACCTCAGCGGGGGAGGAGGTCCATTTGGCGACCCCGTATTTCTCCGCGAGCGCCTTGGCGCGCTCCGGAATCAGATCGCACATCCAGGTGATCTCTGCATCTTCGTTGTTTTTATAGCACTCTGCATGCAGGGGGCCTATAACCCCGCAACCAATAACGGCAACTTTTGTTTTATTCATGGTTTTATCATATACCGAAAAAAGCTGGGACATCGGAGACGGAATCAAGCACCGCACAGTCGCATTCGGCGAGACGCGAGCGCGATTGATAGCCGCTCGCAACGAGTATGCAGTTGCAGCCTGCGGCGTCGGCGACCTCTTTGTCGTGGGTTGTGTCGCCCACAAGCCATACTTCACTCGGCGTTGCGTCGATAGTGCGGAACAGGAGCTTTGCCCGATCTACTTTCGAACCAGCACTCGGGTCGTCGGCACCTACGACGGTTTTGAAAAAATTTCGGATTCCAGAGCCTGTCAGTGCGGCTTCAAGGACGTCGCCCTGACATGCTGAGAGTATCGACATGGGTATACCTTCCGCATTAAGGCGTGTCAGGGTTGGGACTGTGCCACTAAAGAGGCGAGTGGAGGTGTCTGAGGCGAACGCGCGTATGAACTGATCGGCCATTTCATCCCAGTTTTCTGTCTCAAGGGCGAAGCCGAGTTCGCGGTAGTATTTCGAGACGGGGAAAGTGAACAAGCGGCGGTGGTCTTCAATGGTTACCTGCGGCATGCCGCGTTGGCGCAGCAGCATGTTCATACCGTTGACCGCTGCCTGTACGTCGTCTTGCAGAGTGCCGTTCCAGTCCCAGACAATGTGGCGTGGCAGTGTCATAGATCGCCATCCAGAACGATATTGCCGACTAGTCGGGCGCCGAGCTCAAAAGCGCGCTGGCAATCTTTAGGGAAAATTTCGCTGTGCCGTTTGAGCTTAGCGTCTTTGTCGAACAATTCGGACTCGTACTTGTCGTAGTCTGGATATTGGAGCGTGTCGGCAATGGTCAGCAATTCGCAGTGTCCGAAAGTCCGCGCCATAGTGTTGCGCGTGGTTTCGAAAATACGGTCAAACCCAAGTTTGTTGGCGCTCTCGTATGACGCTCCCATGGTGTAGATCAGTCCCGTCTTGATCTTGCGGGGGAATGTTGAGAGCATGTCCTTTGAATATTTCAGGCACGGGAAGCAGAGGCGCTCCAGAAAAGCTCGAGTTGCCGCTGTTTCGCAAAGGAAGTATAAAGGTGTTCCGACAATGATCGCATCTGCACGGCGCAGGCGCGCAAGGACGGGCTCGAGTTCGTCGCGAATGATGCATACAGCGTCTTTTTTACGGTTGAGCGCCTTGCAGCCAAAGCAGCTAATGCAACCGGAAAACCGCAACGAGTAAAGATGCACCAACTCTGTGCTGGCTCCGGCGGATTTCGCACCCTCCAAGGCGTTCTCCAGGAGTGTGACGGTATTCCACTTGGCCATCCGGGGACTGCCGTTGATCGCAATTACCTTCATCGCTATGCCACGAAGCCCCTACAGGCGGCAAGTGCGGATATCGGTGACCACTATGCCTTTCGCGCCGAGATCCGACAGCTTGTCTATGATTGAATTGAGCCCCTGCTTCTTGGTCATCGCCTTGATTGCAACCCAAGCAGGGTCGTTGAGCGGTGAGATGGTTGGAGCCTCGATTCCGGGCGTGAGTTTGGACGCCTCGGTGATCAGTTTGCGTTCGACATCGTACTCGATCATTGCGTATTCACGCGCCAGTACTATGCCGTTTAGGCGTTTCAAAAAAGTAGCGACCTTCGGTTCCCGCGCGGTTTCTTCCGATCGCGCTATGACTATGGCTTCCGAGTTCATAACCGGATCTCCGATGGGCCTTAGTCCCGCCTCACGGAGTGTTTGGCCGGAATCGACCACGTCGGCAATCACGTCTGCGACGCCCAGGCGGATGGTGAGTTCCACTGCTCCGTCCACCTGAACAATTCTGGCCTTGGCTTTGCGTTTTTTTAGATCGCGCTTGATTATATTTGCATACGAGCATGCGATTCTCAGGCCGTCAAGTTTGTCTACAGTTATATCGCTGTCGTTTGGAACGGCGTACCTGAAAGTGGAACGTCCGAATCCGAGCGGCATGATCTCGGCGGCGGGAGATTCGGCGTCGAGGTTGAGGTCTCGCCCCGTTATTCCGACATCGATAACGCCTTGAGATACGTAGACAGCGATATCGCGCGGGCGCAGAAAGTCGAATTCGACTTCGTTCGCGGCATCGGATATGCTGAGTTCACGGCCAGTGCGTGTGCATCTGTAGCCTGCTTCTTTTACGAGTGCTACGGCACCTTCTGAGAGGACGCCTTTATTGGGCAATGCGATTCTGATCATAGCGTATTAGTCTTACAGGTGTTTGTAGACCTCTTCGAGGCTGATTCCCTTCGCCAGCATCATGACCTGCGCATGATATATTAGCTGGGATATTTCCTCCGCCGTACGTTCTTTTCCTTCGTACTCGGCGGCGATCCACACCTCGCCAGCCTCTTCGTTGAGCTTTTTGCCGATATAGTGTACCCCTTTCTCCAGTTCCTTGACGGTCCCGGAGTTGGGATCCCCTTTTTCAACTTTGGATTTCAGTTCGGCAAAAAGCTCTTCGAAGGTTTTCATTTATATACTATATGTATGTCGTGATAGCTTATATTAGGCCTTGGGCGGCTTCCTTGATAAGGGCTTTGCCGATGACGTCGCGCTGTATCTGGTTCGTCCCTTCGTATATCTGCGTGATTTTGGCGTCGCGCATCATCTTTTCGACGGGGTATTCTTTCATGTACCCGTAACCGCCAAGCACCTGCACGGCGTCGGTCGTTACTGACATTGCCACGTCCGAAGCGTAGCACTTGGCCATTGCGGAGAATTTGCTTACGTCTTTCATTCCGCTGTCCATGAGCGCTGCTGTCCGGTACACGATCGCGCGCGCCGTCTCGACCTTCATCGCCATGTCGGCGAGCATGAATAGGAGACCCTGGTTTGCGCTGATAGGCTTGCCGAACTGGTGGCGCTCGCGCGAGTACTTGATGGCGATCTCGAGTGCGCCGCTGGCGATGCCGAGAGCCTGCGCTGCCACGCTGGGGCGGGAGGCGTCGAGCGTCTTCATTGCAACAATGAAACCGCGGCCTTCACCCATGATCACATTGTCTTTGTGTACGCGGCAGTCTTGGAAAACGAGTTCGCGCGTCGCCGAGGCGCGGATGCCCATTTTGTTCTCTTTTTTGCCGTACGTGAAGCCTTCGGCACCGTCCTCGACTATGAAGAACGTGGAGCCGCGTGTGCCTTTGGTTTTGTCGGTCATAGCGCAGATCGTGTAGATTTCGGCTTCGCCGCCGTTGGTAATCCACTGCTTTGTGCCGTTGAGAATGTAGTAGTCGCCATCTTTTACGGCTGTGGTCTTGATGCCCGCAGCGTCCGAGCCGGCTCCGGCTTCGGTGAGGCCGAAAGCTGCGAGAGCGCCTGCCGCGATACGCGGTAGATACTTTTTCTTCTGCTCATCGTCAGAGCAGAGCAGTATTGGAAGCGCGCCTAGGCCTGTGCCGAAAAGGGCTAGTGCTATACCTGCGTCGTATTTGCAAAGCTCTTCGACTGCAACGACTAGGTCCATCACATTTCCACCCAGGCCGCCATATTGCTCGGGTATGAAGACCTGAAAGAGGCCGGCATCAGCGAACTCCTTTACTATCTCGTGCGGGAACTCCTGAGTCTCATCGTAATGTTCCCTGACTGGCACGATTTTCTCGAGTCCGATGCGGCGGCAAATGTCTTTGATGTCCTTTTGCATTTCGGTCAAACCGAAATCTGCGGGTGTTTCCATGATGAAGATTCTCCAGATTTTTTTGATTTTAAGGTAATAATCCCGCAAACTATAACAGATTATGCTTTTTTTTGAAACGGAAAAATGCACATTGACGGTAATCGCGCGGAATCCGTCGCCAGAAACAGCGTCAGGAGCAGAG
>CAYOPG010000012.1:9717-42517 GCA_964405775.1 uncultured Lentisphaerales bacterium | reverse complement strand
GATTAAGTATCGCGACAAAATGAAACAAAAAGTGCTTACAGCGCAAACGGCTCCAGCTGTTTACTCTTGAGAACAAAACCAGAAAATGCAATAATTTGTGTGTTTTTTAAACATAACAACTCACGAACAATGACATCGGCACACACAAGTGGGGAATTCCATATTACGAAGCTTGGGATAATAGGTCTCGGGCTCATAGGCGGTTCGCTTGCAAAGGCCCTTCGGAGGGTGAAGTTCGTAGAGCATATAATCGTAGCCGACAGCGATACCGGCACTGTAAATTCCGTGCTTAAAGATGGTTTTGCGGATGAGGCTGCAGATATCAACTCCAAGGGATTCTATTCGGCATTCGATGGATGCGATGCACTCTTCATCTGCATACCACCCCAAGCGGCGTGCGAAATGATTCCCAAGTTCCGTAACGCTCGAATAGACATAATCACAGACGTCACGTCAGTCAAAACCCCTGTCTTGAATGCAGCCCGGAACATGGGTAATTTCATCGGAGGCCACCCCATGGCGGGCTCCGAAGGCTCCGGATACGTGGCTGCCGACCCTCAAATATTCAACAACTCCATTTACATCATTTGCCGTGGCGAAGATTGCACACTGCCACGTGAGAAGGAGGAAGCCTACAAGCGGCTCTTGGAGGCGATCGGCGCTACACCGATAGCGATGGATGCCACCGCGCACGATTGCCGCATCGCCGTAATTTCTCACATGCCGCATCTGGCGGCGTTCGCTCTGGCAGCAATGGCAGAGGATACACACGATGCAACTTTACGCGCCATGATCGGCGGCGGCTTTAAAGACGCCACGCGCATAGCCGCTTCGTCGCCGGATCTCTGGGCAGACATACTAACTTCCTCCCCCAACCTCACGAAGGCAATCGACGAGTATACAACCAAAATCCAGCGCCTGAAGGGGTTCATCGCGGACGGAGATAAGGCTGCATTGCGAGAATTCCTCGCTTCGGCGTCGGCCTTCAGAGCTTCCATCCCCGAGGGCTTGCGTGCGCCACGCCGCACGGAGATTGTTAAATGAACACTAAGAAGTTCGGTCTGATCGGGAACCCGCTTGGCCACAGTCTCTCCCCGTTGATCCATCGGCGTATCATGGAAATATCCGGAATTGATGGCAGTTACGAGATGCACGACATACCCGCAACGGAATTGCCGCATCTAATTCCCAGGCTTATGAATGAGCTGGACGGCTTCAATTGCACGATCCCCCACAAGACCGCCCTCCTGCATTACATGGGGTCGCTAGACGAGTCCGCGCGCCTCTGCGGAGCCGTAAACACCGTGTTCCGCAATCGCGGCTACAATACCGACACCGAAGGCTTCAAGTCTGCGGGAATAGACCTCAGGGGAAAGAACGTCCTGTTGCTGGGCGCTGGCGGCTCCGCGCATATGATGGCCGCAGTCTGCCTGGAAGCCGGTGCCGAATCGATCGAAATCAACGCGCGTTCCCCAGAATCCGCCGCGAAGCTCTCCGCACACCTCTCTGCGACGTTCCCGAAGGCTGCCACGAGAGTCACAACAAGCTCAGGTGCGCCCGCCACAACATCCGCCGACGTCATACTAAACGCCACGCCACTAGGCATGTGGCCTAAGGTCTACGGTTTGCCGTGCGATCCCGATATTTTAACGCCTGGAGCTGTAGTTTTCGATCCTGTCTACAACCCAACCCCCTCGCGCCTGGTGCTCAACGCCCGCAAACGCGGAGTCCGGGCAATCGGAGGTCTGCGCATGTTGCTTCGCCAGGGGATTGAGGCTCAGCGGATTTGGAATCCTGGTCTGGCGTTTGACATCGCCGCAATCGAAGCGGAAGTCCTCCCTGAAATGCTTCGAGAGCTATACAAATCTTTTCCCATCAAAATTCTTCTTACCGGCTTCATGGGAAGCGGCAAAAGCACAGTCGGCAAACTCCTCGCAAACAAGCTGGGAATAGCATTCGCAGATATTGACGTGGAAATCGAAAGGCTCGCGCGACGTCATATCCCCGAGATTTTTGCCGAGCGCGGAGAACAGGGCTTCCGAAAACTGGAAACGGCCGTGGCAGAGTCTGCACTCCGCCGCGGAGGCTCGGCGGTTCTGGCCGCTGGCGGAGGTTTCCCATGCCGCGAAGAAAACCGCAATCTGGTTCGCGAGACAAACACGCTCGTGCTCCACCTCGACGCTCCGTTTGAAATACTATGGAGCCGCATTTCACACGACACCTCGCGCCCTCTCGCCAGAGAACGCGGCCAAACAGAGGAATTGTACAACACCCGGGCGTCTCTTTATTCAGATTTCTGCGACTATGTGTTTGACGCATCTTTACCCCCAACAGAACTGGCTGAAACTATAGCCAGACTTACCACGGACATGGAATAACAAGTATGATATTAATTCTCAAAACGGGAACAAGCACACAACGGGTGGAAGAAATCTCTGCTCTGGCAATGAAGAAATACCCTGTCGCCGCACATCCTATACATGGGTCCGAAGCGACGATCATCGGCCTAGTCGGAGACACCAGCCTGATTCCAGCCGCCGAGCTCGAAATGATTTCGGAGGTGGAGCGCGTTCTTAAGGTGCAGGAACCTTACAAGCGCGCCAACCGCAAATTCCACCCCGACAACACAATTATTGAAATCAACGGGGTGGAAATAGGAAATAAAAAAATCATTATCTGCGCGGGCCCCTGCGCGGTTGAATCAGAGGCGCAGATAATGGCAATAGCAGACCGGATCAATGACGCCGGGGCGGTTATGCTTCGCGGAGGCGCCTTCAAGCCACGAACCTCCCCATACGCATTCCAGGGTCTAAAGGCGGAGGGGCTGCTCTACCTTAAAAAAGCCAGCCGCAAAACAGGCCTGCCCGTAGTGTCGGAAATAACAAACCCGGCACAAATAAACCTCTTCATGGATTTCGTAGATCTTTTCCAGGTGGGGGCGCGCAACATGCAGAATTTCGAACTCCTCAAGGAACTCGGAAATATCAAGAAGCCTGTTCTGCTCAAGCGCGGGTTTTCAAACTCAATTCAGGAACTGCTAATGTCCGCCGAATACATCATGTCAGGCGGGAACGAGAATGTGATCCTATGCGAGCGCGGGATCCGCACGTTCGAGACGGCGACGCGGAACACCCTCGACATCAGCGCCGTCCCCGTTCTGAAATCGCTCACGCACCTGCCTGTCTTCGTCGATCCCTCGCACGCCGCCGGCTCCGCATCGCTCATCGAGCCACTGTCCCTAGCCGCCATCGCGGCGGGCGCGGATGGACTTGAAATAGAGGTCCATAACGACCCGGCAAACGCACTATCCGACGGTATGCAGTCGCTTACTCCGGACTCTTTTAACGCCCTTATGTGCAAGATGCGCACGGTCGCCGAAGCCATAGGCCGCACTCTATAACAATGGACAACTTCGAAACAGAGATCCGTTCTCCGCGGGGCGGTTCGCGAATAATCGTTGGCAACGGCGTACTCCGGCATATCGGAGCAACCGCAGCAACCGCAGTCAAAGGCAGGCGGGTCTGCGTTGTGTCGGATTCTAATGTCTGCAACCTGCACCTTCAGCCCGTCATGGAGTCGCTGACCGCTGCCGGATTCCACGCGGAACAGGTGTCGGTACCGGCTGGCGAAAATTCAAAATCGCTCGATATGGTTTCCACACTTTGGAACACGTTCAACGGATACGGCATAACACGCACTGATCTGGTAGTGGCTCTCGGCGGAGGCGTGGTCGGCGACCTTGCGGGCTTTGCAGCCGCAACCTATCTGCGCGGCGTGGCTATAATACAAGCCCCCACGTCGCTGCTCGCGCAGGTGGATTCATCCATAGGCGGAAAGACAGGAATAGACCTTCCGTTCGGGAAAAACCTCGCAGGCGCTTTTCACCAGCCGCGCGCTGTCGTCACAGACCCCCTAGTGCTGAAAACCCTTCCCGAAAAACGGTTTGCGGAAGGCATGGCGGAGGTCGTCAAATACGGGTGCATTAGCGACGCAGCCCTTTTCGAAGATATCGAGCGGTTCGCAGACACGCGGACTGACGACGAGGGGGCTCTTTTCAAAATAATCGCACGCTGTGTGGATATCAAGGCAGGCGTAGTCAATCGCGATGAACTGGACACCGGCGAGCGCATGCTTCTGAACTTCGGTCACACAGTGGGTCATGCGATAGAGAACGTTATGGGATACGGCTACATATCTCACGGCGAGGCAGTCGCCATAGGCATGATCGCAGCGGCGCGCCTTGGTGAGATGACAGGCGTCACACCCGCGGGTGTTTCACAACGGATATCTTCTTTGCTTCAAAAACTGTCGCTGCCTGTGGAGACGGAATTCACGGTCGACGATATATTCTCCGCCATGAAATCAGACAAGAAAAACCTGTCGGGCAAGATCAACTTCATACTTCTGGAAGATATAGGCAGAGCCGTGCGTGTACCCTTCCTGCCGGACGAGCTTCGCGCCCGTCTTACGCGCTGTCTGGGCTGAAGAACGCCCGCTAATCGGCAGACGTAACAGAACGGTGAGCCTTGCTATGAATGCACATTCCCACTTCCAGCCCCCTGTTTTCATGCACGAAACACAAGTCCACAGGGAGCACAGTGAAAAGCGCTACTCGAATAACGGGAAATGTTCCGGGTTCCAAAATCTCGACACGGCAGCGGTGCATGTGCTACAATTCGCCTCAAATGAATAGCAGTGCCGAGAACATCACAGCAGCTGGCGCCCCCGCCCCTAGAAATAGTGAAAAAGCAAAAAAGATGAACCGCGCGACCGCGCGGCACATCGTACCGTTCATAGTATGGGTGGCAGTTTTGGTGATTGCCAAGGCGATGCATCTCACTCCATCAAGCGCGACGGAAACGATCCAATCCCTGAACATTATAAACGACGCGTCGCTCTACGCTTTAAGCACCGTCGTTTGCACCATCTTGTTTCTGCTTCTCAAGCCATGGCGATTCTATGAGCCATTGAGACGCGTCAACATACTCCCTGCGATTGGGGTTGGACTTTTTATCTTCGCCATCTGGGTGTTTTTCGAGACGCCCTTATTCAAAAACCTTTTGCCTGCAGCAGCGGATTTATACGAAAAATGGGGCGTAATGCCTTTCGGGGAAATGCGTCCAGAGCTCGATTCGACACCGTACGCGCCTGAAGTGTGCGGATGGCCGCTTACAATCACAAAACTGATTGGGTCCGCATTCGTTATAGCGGTAATTGAAGAGTTCTTCTGGCGCGGCTGGTTGATTAGGTTCATACGCACTCCTGATTTTCTAGACGTTGACGTCGGCGAATTCAACGCGGTTCCTTTTTTCATCGCTGCCGTTATTTTCGGCTTCGAACACAACGAGTGGGCCGCTGGAGTCGCAACCGGCATCGTGTACGGGTTTTTCTTCATACGGACACGCGACATCTGGGCCGTCTCCATAGCGCACGTTGTCACAAACCTGGCATTAGGCATCTATGTAATCAGCACCGGAAGCTGGCGGTTCTGGTGACGTAAAATATGGCACCATGCTCGATAAAATAAAATCGTTCGTAAAGGAAGATCCCAGTTGGGCTGCGTTTCTCGGCTCTGTTTTCGCCGCTGGATTCACCCTCCCCCTGACGAGATTGTTATTGGTGGTATCGCTTGTTCTATCCGCATTCCATTCAAAGACGAAGCGCAGTCCGTTCCGCAGAAACCTTCCGACTCTTGGTTGGATTTTATATTTCATTGTGGCCTTGATTGTCACCGCCATAATGGCAATGACAAACACGGATCCTCTTATTGTGCCTGACAAAGGGCTCGGCAAAATCACCAAACTGTTATGGTACATTGCCATCCCGCTAACCATTGTCCAAGTCAATTCCACAGAGCGCTTCAGGCTCGTACTCAAGGTTTTTGTCTGCGGTTGTTTGGTTACTGCTTTTTCCGTGACTTTCCTGAACCCGCTGTTTGCTCTCCTGCAGGTAAACTGGCCGCATGATTTAACGGCTCCTGCAAACGAGACGCAAAGGCAACTTGTCGAGTGGAGCAACCGCTTGGGCATCACCGAATCCATCAGGAAATGGGTGTATTCTGGCTATCGCGCGCCGGACTATATGGCATCCATGCTGAAGCTAGGGACTATGCAGGACTCGCAGCGACTCATGGTGGCGCTCCCGGCGGCGCTGTGCCTTTGCATCGACGCCCGCGGCGCACGTATGCCGCGTCGCGAGCGTGTGTTAGGCGTCATCTTCCTTGTAATGCTATTCTGCGGTCTAATGCTAACTTTCAAACGCGGTCCGATAATGTGTGCCATATTCGTCTGCGCCGCCATAATTCTCAGCTACATGGGCGCCAAAGGCCTCATCGCTCTCGCCCTCTGCTGCACGATATTCGCCGTCCACCCGGCGGTGCGCCTACGTTTCGCGCAACTTCCCGAAGAATTTTCCCAAAAAAAAGGCGGTCGCGCCCTAATGTGGACTCAGATTGTGCCTGCGGTTCATGAAGAGCATCCTTATGGTATCGGGTTCAGGGCACTAACAAACGAGAAAATGCGACAACACGGCAAGAATGTGGAGCAGCGCCAAAACCACGTCCACTCTACTCCTTTGCAGTCTTTCGTTGATTTCGGATGGATAGGAGTTGCCGTCTATCTCTTCTGGATGGGGGCAGCCCTCGCGGCTGCGATAAAATCGCTTATTGCCACCCGTATCAAGGGTGTAAGCCAGCCTGCGGTCCGCTATGTCCCGATCGCGATGCTGACCGCTTTGATGTTGTACGGGATGATAGAATACAATCTGGCTGATGCGGAAATTGTCATCCTCTATTCTCTGGCGATGGGCATGGCTTCTTTCCGCCCTAAGGCAGAATCAAAGGCCTAAGACCTAATTAAGAGTGATTCGTGACACTGTTCTGCCAGCGGGCAAATGTTCCGCTGGGCAGAGGGAGCACTCCCGTTGATCCAGTCAACAGCATTTCGCCCGTTTCTATCGAGCCTCCCAGCCCATCCATAGCCTGAAAAACGAGGTTGCCGCCCACTTGCGGCGAAAGTCCCGGTGTGTGGGCGCTCATCAGCATAAACAGCGGGGTGTCGCTAAGAAGTCGGCGGCACATTTGCAGCGTCTCCGGCAAGTCCCGCTCGATTTTGTACATCTCGCCGCCTTCGCCCCGACCGAACGTTGGAGGGTCGAGGATTATGGCGTCGTACACCTTGCCGCGCTTGATCTCACGCGCCATGAATTTGTGCGCATCGTCCACGATCCAGCGCAAGGAATCCACATCGTTTATCGCGGCGTTTTCACTTGCCCACTGCACCATGCCGCGTGACGCATCCAAGTGACACACAACACCGCCTGCAAGTGCCGCTGCCATCGAAGAACCGCCAGAGTATGCGAATAAATTGAGAACAGATGGAGCCTTCCCACTTCGTTCGCGCCGCGTTTTAACCTGCTCGCCGATCCACCGCCATTGCGCGCGTTGCTCGGGGAAGATGCCAAGATGTCCAAAATCAGTGACGGAAAGGTTGAACTTGATTCCACATTCCTCGATCACCCAGTGACCAGGCAGACGAGAACGACCGCTCCAGCGGTTACCGTCCTCCCTGTCGAAAGAGGCGTCGGCGGAATCCCACGCCCTTCGCTCAAGTGAAGGCACCCAGATCGCCTGCGAACACGGCCGCTCGAGAATAACCTCGCCGAAGCGCTCCAGCTTCCTGCCGTAGCCGCTGTCAAGCAATTCGTAGCCCTTCTGTTTGTTTTCAAATGCCATTCTGATTCCTTCGCCTTTATATATTTTTTTCAGAAAAGAAGTTTCAGACATGCCGCCGCCGCCAGAACTATTACCAGCGCTTCGAAAGTGCGCTCTTTAAGGCGCTTGGCCACGAACACTCCCATTGCCACGCCTGCCACAAGTGCAGGCAACATCATAACGTTCACCTTTAGGCTCTCTGATGTTATCATGCCTTGTTCAACCATGAAAGGAACCTTGACCCAGTTTACTATGAAGAAATACCAGGCGCTTGTTCCCAGGAAAGTCTCCTTGCCGAGTTTCATGCTGAGCAAATACATGCTGATTATAGGGCCCGCGGCGTTGGCAAGCATCGTCGTTACACCGCCGAGCATTCCCATCACCGCCGGGTAGCCGTATCTGCCGATTGTGCTTCCACTAAACGCAGGCGCATCGCTTTTTGCTGAAAACTTTCGCCAGACCTGAAGCACGAGAATCAAAATGACAATAATGCCAATGACGCGGTTCATATTGGCATCAGGAATGAAATCAAGCAGCCTCCACCCCACAACGACGCCTGCAATAGCCCAAGGGAGAGCACGCACCAGATCGCGGCCGCTGACTGACCTGCGCCATATCAGGAGCGCAAAAAGATCCCCCACGATAAGCATTGGCAGAATGAGGCCGGTAGACGCTTTGCCCGGCACAACCATCGCAACGAAGGGGATTGCCAGAATGGCGAGTCCGGGAACCCCGCCCTTTGACATCCCCTGTATGAACGCGCACGCCAACAGGATGATCCAACCAACTACATCGATGCTGCCGAATTCCATTACTATTGCCCTCTTGAAATAAGCGTACAACTTTACCCGTGTTAACAGTTTTTATCAATGGAAATAAAAAAGTGGGATTGCGCATAAGCGCGGATTTTGCTAAAGTATCGCCTTTTATTCGCGCCTGCTTCGAGGCGTGGACTAGAACTAGGAAGGACATAATAATGATTTATTCTCATGAAGTTCAGCACATGTGCCCTGTGGCAAAAGGCTGCAACCACGGCCCTGCCCCGATACCTGAAGAGGGTAAATGGGTTCAGGCAAAAGAAGTAAAGGACATCTCCGGCATGACGCACGGCGTCGGCTGGTGCGCTCCCCAGCAGGGCGCGTGCAAGCTCACCCTAAACGTCAAGGATGGACTAATCGAAGAAGCGCTCATCGAGACAATCGGTTGCTCCGGCATGACGCACTCAGCGGCAATGGCCTCGGAAATCCTCGTTGGCAAGACGATCCTCGAGGCACTGAACACAGACCTAGTGTGCGACGCGATAAACACCGCGATGAGGGAGCTTTTCCTGCAAATCGTTTACGGGCGTTCGCAATCTGCCTTCTCCGAAGGCGGTCTCCAGATCGGCGCCGGGCTCGAAGACCTTGGGAAAGGCCTCCGCTCGCAGGTCGGCACAATGTACGCGACAAAGGCAAAAGGCCCCCGCTACCTTGAAATGGCCGAGGGATACGTGAAGACCATCTTCCTCGATCAAAACGACGAAATTTGCGGCTATGAATTCGTACGCTTCGGACCGATGATGGATTACATCAAAAAGGGAATGGACGCAAACGAAGCCCTTGCCAAGGCGACCGGCAAATATGGGCGCACGACAGAAGAAGACGGCGCCGTCAAGAGCATTGACCCGCGCGCGGAATAAAAGGAGAAACACACAATGCCACTTTTTGAATCATACGACCGCCGCGAGCCGCAGATACTCGCAACGCTTAAGAAATACGGCATCAATTCAATCGAAGAGTGCCGCGAAATTTGCAAGGCGAAGGGCTTCGACCCATACCAGATCACCAAGGACATACAGGGCATATGTTTTGAGAACGCCGCTTGGGCATACACCGTTGGTGCCGCCATTGCAGTAAAGAAAGGCTGCAAAAAGGCCGCCGACGCCGCAGAGGCGATCGGTGAAGGGCTGCAGAGCTTCTGCATTCCAGGTTCCGTCGCGGACGACCGCAATGTCGGCACTGGCCACGGCAATCTCGCTGCCATGCTCCTGCGCGAAGAGACGAAGTGCTTCTGCTTCCTGGCAGGCCACGAATCGTTCGCCGCGGCGGAAGGCGCCATAGGAATTGCAAATTCCGCAAACAGGGTGCGCAAGGAGCCCCTGAAGGTATGCCTAAACGGCCTCGGCAAGGACGCCGCCTACATCATCAGCCGCATCAACGGCTTCACTTACGTCCAAACGAAGTTCGACTACGCGACCGGCAAACTGGCGATTGCCAAGGAGACGGCCTTCTCCAAAGGCCCCAAGGCTAAAGTCCGCTGCTACGGCGCTGATGATGTCCGTGAGGGCGTCGCCATCATGTGGCAGGAAGGAGTGGACGTCTCGATCACCGGCAACTCCACGAATCCGACACGCTTCCAGCACCCTGTCGCCGGCACCTACAAGAAGGAATGCAACGACAGAGGCAAAAAGTACTTCTCCGTCGCTTCCGGCGGTGGCACTGGCCGCACGTTGCACCCAGATAACATGGCGGCCGGACCGGCCTCCTACGGCATGACCGACACCATGGGCCGCATGCACTCGGATGCGCAGTTCGCGGGTTCATCATCCGTTCCGGCGCACGTTGAGATGATGGGCCTCATCGGCATGGGCAACAACCCGATGGTCGGAGCCACTGTCGCGGTTGCAGTCGCCATCGAAGAAACAGCAAAATAACGCTGATATATAGAAAACGCCAATCTGATCTAAAGCTTACATAGCTTTTATCAGATTGGTTTTTCTTTTTTGGTGAAGCCGAATATCTTCTCCGCCGCTTCTATTTCGGCATGGGTTGGCTCTGACGTCGCCGCAAGCGTGTAATCAAACCCCAGCTCTTTCCACTTGTACTCCCCTAGTTTGTGGAACGGCAGAAGTTCTGCGCGCTCTATGCATTTATACGGCCTAAGGAATTCTGAAAGGCTTTTCAGTTTGGTGGCGTCGAGCGTTAGCCCGGGAACAACGACGTGGCGTATCCAGACTGGCTTTGATGTGCGCTCGCAGTAGTCGAGAGTCGCAAGCGTATTTGCGTTGTCGTGCCCGGTGAGATCCTTGTGTTCATCTGGATCAAGCGACTTTATGTCGAGCAGAATCAGATCCGCGGCATCTATGACAGGCGCAGAAACACCTATCGGCATGCAGCCCGAGGTGTCAATGGCTGAGTGGAGCTTTAGTTCGCGGATCCGTCGCAGCAGCGCGAGCGCAAATACGGGCTGCATCAGAGGTTCGCCTCCGGACAGCGTCACCCCACCCTTAAGCAAATATGAGCGGCAGCGTTCAATCTTGTCGGCGATCTTCTCAACAGTTGTCTCCACACCGCCACCGGCGGCCCAAGAGTCCGGGTTGTGACAATAGCGGCAACGCATCGGGCACCCCTGGAAAAACACGACAAAGCGCAAGCCCGGTCCGTCCAGCGTCCCGAAGCTCTCGTATGAATGCACCCTGCCTGAAATATTACTCATGGTTTGCAATGCTCAATGCGGAAGGCGTCATTGGTAAGGTCCAAGAAATCTCGAACCGTTGAAATGGATCATGTGCGTCGGAGCATCAGCCACCCAGACATCTGTTTCCCAAGCGATCTCTACTATATATTTGCTCATTAACTCACGAGAAGGGAATGCGGTTACATAAACAATTCCAACTTTTGATTTTGAGAAAAGCTGTTCCAGTTCTTCATGTCTCTTTCCATCAACCGGGCCGTGACTTGTCACAGCCTCAACCAGTATGAGCCAGTTCTTACTGGGATAGTAAAAAACAACATCTGGCATTTTACCATGTGCGTCAACAGTGATGCCAAGTTCGAACATTTTGCACTTGTCGTAGTAGCCCCACTTTTTTCCTGTGTCACCGACATAAAGTAAAATTGCCTCATGGATAAATCTACTCGCGAAGTCTTCAACTATACTCTTTATTAGAACACTATGTTTACCAGGGCTAATCTGTATAACTTGTCCTTCGGATAATTGCACAGGTATCTGCTTCATATCTCGGGGTTTTGCGTATTTCTTGGATAGTGTGGTACAGTTCGATAAGAAAATTTTAAGAAGATCATCCCATTCTGGCGTTCCAAAGTTTTTAAACAAACACAACGCCTCTGGAGATATCTGGTACACTGTATCCGGGCTATTGACAGGACGATCTGGTTTATCGGGGTTATACAAAGCAATTCCGGCTTGAACAAACTGATGCATAGAATCGCGTCGAATAGTCTCACGGGTGTTGGGCTTATACTTTTGGCTGTAATGTTCTGCCATCCAATCCATGATTGGTGTTATTCCCATAAGCGGTTTCTCGGAACTGTCCCAGTTCTTCTTGCTGGTCAAGTTCAACAGAGCAAGTAGAGTGAGTGCAGAACGTTTGTTCTGCTGAGCAGGAGGCAAACCGATGTGCTTTAGAACTTCAATCGCCTCGTCAATCCGCTTTGCTTTTGTAATGCTCATTTCAGTTCTCCAATCTTTGCGTCTAATTTATCCTGTGAAAAACTACCTTGGGATAACACCCACTTACCCAGTTCCTCAAGGACTTCTCTTGAGGGATAGCGTAATTTGCGAAGATCTGTCGCATTTACCTGCGTATGACCATTGAACATCCTAAAATATTGGTCGACCACCGTTGTATTTAGAAAGGCCGCTAGCCCGTAAGCAAGAGTTTTCTGGATTGGAGATTTCGCCTCATGAAAAACATTAATATGATTTTCAAAACCAATAGCTTTAGCGGAACCAAATAATTCGGGATTGACGACACTGGCTGTTATTCTCCGTTTTTCCTCCTTGGAAGAGAACCTTTTTACAACGCAATAATAGCCAATTGGATATAGCCACTTTAACGTTGTATCATTGTTTACTATGGCATTGGGTCGCTTATGATTATGGATTGGCCAGACGTTGCCGTCGTGACTGAAGTGAGAGGGATAAAGAAGTGGCACGGTATTTGGTTCGGGGGCTTTTCGCAGGAACTCTTTGACTCGAAATTCGACTACCGGTCCGGTTGACACCTCTAAACCTATATCGCCCAAAGTGTGGCATATTTCTTTAACATTTGTTATCCGGTTCTGGTCTTCGGATGTTGGGATATGGATGAAACGCTCTGGATCGATCTTATGAACGATCTGAGAGAAGGGCCATGCTTTCTGCGTATAGTCGTTAAATTTATCGTCGGAAGAATATGAGACGACAACTTCACTTTGCACTGCGGAGCGTTCTAACTTTATGATTATGTTTTCCTGAAGTACATGATCATCTTTGAACGCCTTGCCACGTGACTCGAAAAGGTGAATGTGTCGTATCGCTGAATGAGACAGTATTATATCACGAAACGCCTTATAATATGGGCCGTTACAGAAGCTACGAGGTATAATCGCAACCAGCTCCCCCCCCCGACTAAGGAGTTTCAGAGCCAACGCTACAAAAGCGGAATAAAGATTTACCGTTTCGATTCCTACATTTCTAAGAAGTTTTCTATGACGAGAACTTCTTGAAATCTTCTTGTATGGAGGATTCATTATAACGTGCGTAAAACGCCTTTCAGTGTCAAATTGAAGCCAATTTACTGCTGTTTCAATGAAGTCGCCAGACTCAATATTAATATCTGTTCTGTAACCCACATACCTAGAAAGGACACCAGCAAGCTCCTTCCTCATTGTGGAATCAATTTCGCACACGGTTGTTGAAACGGTTTCAGGATGATTGTCTGAACGAGCAAGTTTGTCTAAAAAAGCAACAGAGAGTGCTCCAATCCCAGCACCAGGGTCTAGCAACCTTAATTGCCTGATATTCCTCTGGCTGAAAAGTGAAGCCATGAAATTCGCAGTAGCGGAAGGCGTCATATACTGGCCGAGTTCACTCTTAAGCTCGTCTGGGATCGCTCTTGAGACCGACAACCGAATTTCATCAATAGACATCATGCGGTTAATGTTACTAGTTTTGTCTTAACTCGTCAAATGACGCGTGCAGACTGAAAAAATCCAGTTTTTAATATCAATCCCGGCTTGTCAATAACCTGTAGACAAGTGATTCATAACTTGACAGTTCTATTGCCTTGTCCGCACATGTGGGTAAATGCTATTTTATCGCCTGTTGGAGAGTAAGTTTTTGAGGAAATTCGAATCAATGGCTAAACGCAAGCAGACTCAATTATTTTCCCCGGACACGCCAGCCCTTCGGATTCCGCCCTACAGCGCGGAGGCAGAGCAGGCGGTGCTTGGGGCTATCATGCTAGACCCGCACCGCACAATGGATCTGTGCAGCGAAGCCGGCATAGTCCCTGAGAGCTTCTGGGTTTCGGCAAACCGGACAATCTACTCTGTCGCCGAAAAGCTTTTTCGAGAAGGCAACCCAGTTGATGTTTTGACGGTCTGCGACGCACTGCGCAATTCTGGCGAACTCGACACCGTCGGCGGCTCTGTGGGCGTGGAACGCATTGTGGCAGGTACCCCCGCCGTGGCGCATGCCGAATACTATGCGTCAATCCTTCGCGACAAGCATCTCTTGCGCCGCATGATAGCGGTCACGGACGAAGCACAGGAAAAATGCTACGCTCCCGACAGAAACGTAGAGCTGATAATAAGCGAAACAGAGCAAGAAGTACTCGCCATAGGAGACAAGCGCAAGACTGTAATACCTGTGTGGAAGGATGCAATAACGGAAACGTTCGGCAAAATCGACAAGATGCTACAGCGCAAGGACGGGATCAGCGGCATATCCACCGGATTCAAGAACCTTGACGAGAAGCTCAGCGGTCTCCGCAATGCAGAGATGATCGTGCTTGCCGCACGGCCGTCGATGGGCAAGACTTCTCTCGCAATGAACATCTGTGAGAACATCGCTCTTGGTACTGACGCAGGCGGCAAGACTAACCGCAGAGAGTCCCTGCCCGTGGGAATTTTCTCCTGCGAAATGTCCACAGACGCGTTGATTACGCGCATGCTCTGCTCGCGCGCCAGAGTGTCCCTGCAAAACGTCATGGCTGGCTATGTAAACAAGGCAGAAGCCAACACAAAACTTTCGCGCGCCGCATCCGAATTGATGAGGGCGCCTATTTACGTGGACGACACCGGCGGCCTGGACGTCATGGATCTCAGAGCCCGCGCCCGCCGCATGAAAAAGAAATACGGCATCAAACTGATAATGATCGACTACCTGCAGCTTCTCAACAGCCGTGAGTACTCCGATCAGGGACGCCAGCTTGAAACATCGCACATCTCCTCCAATATCAAAGCAATGGCGAAGGAACTGGATCTGCCGGTATTGGTGCTCTCGCAGCTCTCCCGCGCTCCGGAAAACCGAGATAAAAGCGGCAAACCGAGAATCTCAGACCTGCGCGACTCCGGGGCTATCGAACAGGATGCGGACGTTGTTATGCTGCTCTGGCGCCCGGCGTACTACGCCGACAAGTTCGCGGACACAGGTCTTGAGGATCAAACCCTAGCCAAGGTAGACGTTGGCAAAAACCGCAACGGCCCGGTCGGAGTAGCGGACTTGACTTTCGAAAGCGAGTACACGCAATTCTCAGACCGCCTATATCAAACAGAGGGACCGCTGGACGCTTCCGACGACTAGCGAGGCTTGAACCAAGCCGCCAAACAGAAAGGCATCAACCCGAAGATATAACTTCGACTTGATGCCTTTTTTTGATTATAGGCTGAGATTATTCAGCCAGTTTGATGCTGAACATATTTGCCCCGGGCTTGATCTCGAATTTATCCAGAGCAATTTCCTTTTCCGTGATCAGATCCGTGATCTTAACAATCGGTCGCTTCGTCTGCAACTTCACAGGGTACGGACCTTCTCCAGCGGCATACGGGAGGACGCAGAGCGTGTAGGCGCCGTCAATCTCGACCGCCCGCCAATCATATCCGTACATTGCGTCTGGATTATCCTTTGCATCGTCGGCGGGGACAAGGCGCACCTGATCATCGATGGCATTGTCTGCCATGAACTTATCGAGCACCTTGTAGTAGACACGGCGGCGTTCGTTGTTTTCGAACGTCGGTGAACCGCGCATGCTGATGCCACCGTCTAGAACGGGGTCGGCGAGTAGCTCAATCTCGTCGATGCAAATAACCTTGCCCTTGCCGATGTTGTAGACACGGGCGTATTCGCCATAATCTTCTCCACCTTCGGTATTTACAAGTTCGGAAGCGTCGCGCTTGTCGCCGTATTCATTTGTGGAGAAACCGCCCTTGGTAAATATCAGCGTGCCGCCACCCTTGACCCATTTTACAATCGTCTCAAACGTTTTATCCTTGAGATAGGCTGATTCGCCGGCGAAGAGCACCTTGTGGTTCTTGAGTTCTCCTTCGGCTATGCGTTTCTCAGTCGCGTAGAACGGCTGGAGACCGAGCATGTACTGCGTCACGGCGAGTTCAAATCGAACGCGCACCATTTTGACGTCGTTGCGGCGCTCGATAACATCCGGGAAGAGCATAGCGATAGGTTTGTCCTTCATGACTAGCGAATGCATGTGCGGCACCATGAGGCGCTGTATGTCGAGCCCTGCAATAGAGAGCGCATGCATGGACTCGGAGTTGGAGAGCGAATCTGAGAATCTCTGGTTCGAGTGCCAGCACCACCAGTTGCCGCTTGCCAGACCGTGTAGCGCCAGGCGCCAGACCTGATTCTCAACTGATTCTTTGCCGCCATAGCCCATGTGAACTTCAGTGTTGACCAAGGGTTTTTCGGGATAAACAGAACGGCAGAAGTCAAGGAACGGAATATCGCGGTCGTTGGCCGATCCGTCGTGCCCGGCGATGTCATAGAGGTGCTGGAGGCGCTCCATATTGAAAGAGTGAAGCGACGCGGCCATGAACTTGGTATGCGTTGGCATGTCCTTGTTGTATTTCTTTGACGTCTTTCCAAGCATTCCGAAGAAATTCACAAGCAGGTCGTCGCGGAAAACTTGGAAGTCATACCACGGCGCGTAATTCTTGGCATCAGGCCACTGGATGAGCTTTATTTCGTCAAAGCTCTTGTAGTTGGACTTCCAGCGGGCGTTGAGATCGTCTATCTTCTTATACTTCTGCTGCATCGCCTTGATGAAATCCTGGCGTGTCATCTCGGAGTAGTTGAGGTACCACGGCTCATTCCAAAGCCAGTAGCTGTTTACGCCGGGGAACTGTTTCCAGAACTCAACGTCTTTCTTGAAAGCTTCGTCGACGAGTTTCTCCACGAGCGGGTGCTGAACAACGAATGAGAGAAAGTTGTTCGCATCTAGATTTTTCAGCTCCGGATGCTCCTGGAGCACTGGAGACCGATTAGCGTCAGCACCGGTAAGTCCGAGCCCGGGCACGCTGAGCCCTGCGTTTACATGTACGCCGTTCGTCCGCCAGTGTTCCATATGCGCGATAGCTTCTGCGCGTTTATTCTCTTCATGAGCCACTTCGGGACACACAGAGTTGAAGCCAAGGTCCGTCACCAATGGAGTATCCCCAACTAGATACCAGAATGTGCAGGGCCCCCAGAGGAACACTGGGTTCTTGCCGTTGTACCAATAACCGTCTTTGATTCTGAGTTTCTCGGGATCGAACTTTGCC
This sequence comes from uncultured Lentisphaerales bacterium, assembly GCA_964405775.1. Classification (GTDB taxonomy): domain Bacteria; phylum Verrucomicrobiota; class Kiritimatiellia; order RFP12; family UBA3636; genus JAAZFF01. The sequence continues at coordinate 25,264 of CAYOPG010000012.1, read as the reverse complement.
GGAATCGTGAGCTGCGCGTCCGGGTTCTTGAGAATCTCGTTCATATACGCCGAGGCCTTGGCATAAATCTCCTCGAGGTGCTCGGTGTTGCGTATAACTCGGTCGGAGTCGCCGGCTGCCAAGTCGCCACGGCTGCGCGGAATGAACATCTTGAGAAGTGTGAGGTAGGCTTTCGGGTAGACGGTTTCCAGACCTGATGCTTCAACCTTTTTGTAGAGCTTAGAAAGAGATTCGTAGTTTTCCTGAAGTTTGTTTATGCGTGCCTCGATTTCCGCTGCGTGCTGCACCGTCACGGTGTTGTCGGAGCGAGGGGCGAAAACGGGGAAGTCGACTTTCTTCCCGTCTTCAAGAACGAGTCGCCCCATGAGTTCCAGACTGCTTTGCTTCACATCCTCTGAATTAACAGAGACGCTTGCGGCACTGACACCTGCGGGTACTTTCACATCGACTTCGGCCAGCGGAGCACCCGTGCCGGGAGCGGCCAGGAGCTGCAGTCTGCCTGAGGTTTCGGCACCGTGGTTGAAAAACGAGACATCGGCCTTTATGTCTGCTTTAAGAAAATGGAATCTGCCGACCTGTCCAAAAGCATCGATGCCCTGACGGCCCGAGGGCGGCTCAAAGGTCAATGTCGGGAAATGCCCGCCGCTGTATGTTCCAATGAGGCCGGGGAGCCATGCGAGAGCACCACCTGATTGGTTCAGACCGTCGACATCGTTGTCTTCCATGCCGATGTTCATCTTGACCGGATGGCCTTTTATGGGGTCGAAGGGCAGCATTGTTTTCCAAGGCAGCGCCACTTCTACAAACGTCGTGGACTTTTCGCCGTCCATAGCGCGCTTCGCAGCAGTGTAAATCTTGTAATCGGAAGCCTTCTGGGGACCGTCCTGCTGTAGCATTGCGAGACGTTCCGCCTCGCTACCGTAGGATTCTTGAATCTTTGTTGCGTCCATGCGCCGCTGTATATGCGCCATGTGAACACCAACTGTTTCATCTTGATTCACAACAAACACGATCCACAGGTCGTCCGGCTTGACTCGCATTCCGACGTCCTGCCAGCCGGCAATGACTGGGGTTTTTGCATCCGTGAACGCCACCTGCACACGGCTTGCCGCAGGAAGCTTGTCGTCCTGAAGCTCCACACCGATGTAGAAGTTGTTGAAATCGCGTCCCAGCCATACGTCCGCCGCGAAGTCCTTTTCGCCGCCGTATGTGCCCTTGCTCCACGACGCGAACTTCTCCCCGGCAAGGCGAATCGGCTTCGCTCCGCTATTCTCCCAATCTGATTTATCCCCGTCGACTTTGATCGGCGCCTTCATCCATTTTACCTGATATTCCAGATTTTGGACAGGCACGTTCACCACTGCCTCCTGAGATTTGATTGAAATTGCGCCGTCGAGCGCCGCCTCGGCCAAAATCGCGGCCGCGTCCTGACCATGCGCAGATAAAAACATCCCAGCACCGGCCAACACGCCTGCCATCATATTTCTGTATCTTCGTGTATCCATGTGAGTTCTCCAGTTTTGTGTTTTTGATTGTTTAATTAAATTTACTTGTTTTTTACCCTTTGGAAACTGGCATCCGACTATTGAGCATTTTCCATGCCTCACAATCCAGCCACGCTACAAGCCCCTGATGCCGATCATGACGGGAAGGGGTCTTAAGTAACGGCCTTGGGGACTCCCCACGGCACTCATTACACCGTTCGTAGTCACTAGCATGACGGAGCTTCCCCCTCCGTCAAAATTGACAGCCTCAGTGCATCCTCGCTCAAGCATTAGTTCTCCACACTCTTTCAGAGTAAGCCCCTCGCTGTATCCTTCCTTGCGGCCCTCCGCGACCACCAGCAGAAGCCGCTCCCCCTTTGCATCCGTGCCCGCAATCGTGCGCGGGTGCTTGTTCACTTTGCCGTCTTCCACAACTCCGCCATCGACAAGAATCGGCCCCTCCCAGTCTGCTACAGCCTGGGATGGAGAGGCCTCTTCTTCCGGCTTGCCAACACGGGCCAATCCGGATCCATCGAACCAGATAGGTCGGCGCCGATCGTCATGATTATTGCGCAATACACCGTCGTCAACCGCGAGTCCGAACAATCTGACATGTTTGCCGATGTACCAACCACGCTTTTTCTCCTCCTCGGTCGCGTCGAGCAGATGCATGAATGCATTTGCGTTTACGGCTGCAAAAAAGTTTTTCTCCTTTGCGAACTCGATTGGATGCCGCAAGGTGGCAACTGCCGGGCCGCCGCCGTCGGGATCGTCAGACACCGCCACGGCTGCCTCAATCTTGGGATATGCCAAATCCACGAGCATGAAGTGCAACCGCAGCGGCCGCGGCGAGGCGCGAACTTCCTCCCAGTATACCACTGGCGCAGGCATGGTGTCGTTGAGCATAAGCGGGTTCTTTACGAACAGCACTTCGTGTGCAGCCTCCACCTTGCTTCCCGATGCCGCAAGCCGACTACAGGGAAGCAAGGCGAAAGCAAAGACCATGCCCACTGCGGCGAACAACTGCCTTCTGTATTTAGTTAAGCGCGTGTGTTTCATGATATAAGCCAATGCTGCCCATCAACCTGTATGGGCTAATCCTCAAGTTCAACAAGAATCAGGTTGGCACCGTAGTCGAGTTTGAAGTCCTTGACAGGCACCTCTTTCTGCGCGATGAGATTGACGATGCGTTTGACAGGACGATCGGTCGCAAGCTTGAGATCTGACATCTCCCAGCGATCCTGCGGCAGTGCGCAGACCACATAGCCGTCGTCGACCTTTGCAGTGCGGATATCCCAGCCCAAGAGCGCGTCCGGGTCAGCATCGGGATCCGCCTCCACGAGGCGCACAGCATCCAGAATTCCAGCTTGTTCCATGGCGCGGGAAATAACGCGGCGATAAACCCCCTGACGCTTGTTGTTGTCCGGCTTAGCCTCCGGATCGGAGCCGTCTATCTGATCTATGCAGATCACCCGGCCTTTGCCGAGCTTGAGCTCGCGGACACCATCGTCATAAGCCTCGCCGCCTTCGGCGGGTATGAGAGCCGAGGTGTCGCGCACATCGCCATATTCATTCATGGCGAAGCTCCCGGGCAGCACTATAACCGTGCCTCCGTTCTGGGCAAACTCCAAAACGGAGTCGTAGGTGGCGTCTTTTACGTAGCTTGCCTCGCCTGCCACCAGAATGTCGAAATCCTTTAGCACGCCGTTGCGAATTGTTGTCTCGGTTGCGTAGAACGGTTGCACACCGATCGAATACTGAGCGGGTGCGATCTGGTATCGCAGAATGTCCACGAGCCCCCAGCTACGCCCTGCCACAACGTCCTGAAAGAGCGTTGCCACCCTGTTCTTCTTGTTAGCCACTGCGTGCACGTACGGGTTGTACAGACGGCGGATGTCGAGAGCCGGGATGGAAAGCGCATGCATCGATTCCGAGCTTCCAACCGTGTTTGAGAAGCGGTGGTTGGCATGCCAGCACCACCAGTTGGCATCAGCCATGCCGTGCAGCGCGAGACGCCACGGCACAAGCGACACGAGGAAGTAATCCTTGTACCAGATATGTATCTCGGTGTTGCAAAGCGCCTTGTCTGGATACAGAGATCGACTCAGATCAACGTAGATGATGTCGCGGGGGCCGGAGTTTCCGTCGTGTCCGGCCATGTCGTTGATTGAGAGAAGCTTTTCCATATTGAAGAAGGCCGCTGAGATGCACATGTATTTTGTGTGTGTGGGGCGGGTCGAATCGGTTGCCTTTGCGGTATCGTTCAGGAATGAGAAGAAGTCATAGAGCAGCTCTTCGTTGAGGAAAACCTGATAGTCCACCCATGGAGCGTGATTATCTCCGTCAAGACCGCGAGCGATCTGCACGTCGTCAAACGCGGCGTAATCCGTCTTCCAACGGGCGTTGAGTTCTTCGATTTTGCCGTATTTGGGCCTGAGCCATTTTATGAAATCCAGGCGTGTCATTTCGGAGAAGTTCACGTAGTCCGGCTCGTTCCAGAGCCAATAGCTACGAACTGCCGGGAACTGCTTGTAGAAGTTTATATCGTTTTGAATGCGCTTCTTGATTTCCTCACGCACGCGCGGGTGCTGGACGATTATTGAGAGGAAGTTATTACGGTCAACGTTCGCAACATCCGGATGCTCTTTTTTGAGTTCGTCGAACGTGGCGCTACCTATAGCCGCATTAACAAGCATGCCGTTGGTGCGGAAGTTTTCTAGATAAGCGGCGATTGCCGGGTGATCTTTCTCATTGTGAATCGGGAGTTCAGGGCCAGCGGAGTTGTAGCCTAGCTTCCAGGAGTAATGCTGGTCTCCTTTCATCCACCAGAACAGGCAAGGCCCCCAAAGGAACACTGGGCCGTTGGCGTCGTGGTAGAAACCGTCCTTGAGTGTCAGCGTCTCTGGATAAGGACGTGCGGGCACTTTAAGCTCGGCCGCGGGATTACGCAGCATCTCCTCCATTTGCGCCTTGTGCTCTTTGAAGATTTTCGTAAGATAGGCTTCGTTCTGTAGCACTAGCGACGACAACCCGCTACGCAGGTCGCCCTTGCAACGCTGTATGAACATCTGCTGAAGCGTCCAGTAAGCCATGGGGTACGTAGTGTCTAGACCCTTGGCCTCGACCTGCGTGTAGAGGTTGGAGAGCGTGGCGGCGTTCTGCTCTACGCGCGTAATTGCGTCCAGGACTTCCTGCACCGGCTGGATCGTAACCATCTCGTCCAGCGTCGGAGCATGCACCGCTATTTCTTGCACAGGGCGCCCCTCGATGGCAAGCTCGGCACGCAGTCCCGCCTTTGTCTTGCCGAGTTTCTCGGAATGCACACCCAAGTCTTTGCGACTGAAGCCAGAAGGCAATGCGACCTCCAAGGTTGCCAGCACGTTGGTGACGGAACGGTCTGCATCGAAGAGCGAGAGCTGACCCTTGATCTCCTCCTCGGAATAGTTGTGGAATGAGAAAGACGCGTTGATGTTCTCGTTGAGATAATGGAACTTTGGCAATTGAGCGAAAGCGTCAACACCTGTGCGCCCCTCCGCTGGGGCGAATGTGAGCGTCGCGAAATGCGCCGCGCTGTATGTGCCTGCAAGTCCAGGCTTCCAGCCAATCAGACCGCGACCGCCAGTGTCACCCTTATCGGAGTCGCGCACAACAAAGTTGAAATTAAAAGGACCATACGCCACCGGATCATGCGGCAACAACATGCGCCAGGGGAAAGCCGCCTCAAAGAATGTGGTGGATTTTTCGCCATCCATCAAACGAGTGGCCTTGGAGAAGATTTTTGCACCTGCGGCGTCTGGATCTCCTTGGTCGATGAACGCACGACGCTCCTCCTCATTGCCGAAAGCATTCGAAACGAGCTCCCGCTCCATTCGTTCCTGCACATGAGCCCAACGCAACGACACGTTGCCGTCGGCACCAATGCTAAAGCCCGCGTGCACGTCATCCAAGCCGTAGCGTTTCCCGACATCGCGCCATGTCGTGATAAGCGGGCTGTTGGCAGGTGCTATGCCTATATCAACCGTGTTTGGCGCTGGCACCATGCCGTCCTTAACCTCGATCGCCACATAGAAAAACGCGTCGTCATGGCTTAGCCAGAGTTTAGCGGAAAGATCTTCAGGCCCTTCGTAATCTCGACCGTACCATGTGATATACTCGGCACTGTCGAACGAAATCGGCTCTATGCCTGCGGCTTTCCAGTCCGACAGGTCGCCATCGATCTTGATCGGCGATTTCGCCCAGACCACGTGCGAGGTAACCGCCACAACAGGCACGAACACAACCGCATCCTGCGACTTTATGGTGAGAGCTCCCTCAAGTGCCTCCTGCTGCTTGACTTCGTCTGCGTTCAAGACGCCCGTTGCAAGGGCTATAACCCCGAACATTATTATTCCGCTCTTCCGGATTGCAGCTAGTCTTTTCATAACATCCACCTTATTTGGTATTTTTGGTATTTTTCAGATTAGTGTTGACAATGTCAACTTCCTTCTACCGGGTAAAGTACACTTTTAACGCGTTTAATGTCAACCACGCATTTCCGTTCTATTGCCGCGATCGCGGTCCCCTTCGAAAAAAACTGGCGGCAAGCCCACATTTATGGCATAATTTCGCAAATCGATTCGTTTAAGAGGCAACGACCAGCCAGCCGGCATTTGGGCATACCGTTTTTTTAATGGACAACAGCACAGCAATCACGTGCGACGGCAAGACCGTTGAATGGGCGCGTTCTGAAAAAACGCGCGATGGAATAACCGTATCCGGGGCCGGGAAATTCCCCGACATCCCGACAGCCGTCTCGCATCCGGACAGCGACGACCTCTCTAAGGCCGCTACGGCTTATGCCCGTTTGGTCTCTTCAAAAATTCAGGGTGCCGCGACGCTGTGCCTGCCGACGTCGGACGTAATCTTCCGAGTTTCTCGCCTACCATCTGTCGACACAGAAGAAATCGCCGCCATGTCGCGCAACCAGATGGAAAAGGACGCCCCCCTCCCCATAGAGGAGATGACCGCATCGTTCGAGATTCTTTCGCAAACAGAGGATTCGGCGCTTGTCCTTTCCGCGAGCGCCCCCACGTCCTCCATCGACAACCTCAGTGCAATAGTGGGAATACCGTCGTCTAATATTGACCGGGTCGACGCTACAATACTGGCAACTCTCCGCAACCTCAACGACAAAAACGCGTTCACGCCCGCCCGAGACGTGGCAATCATCGAGGAGGGACCTGGTATAGTGCTGGTTATTGCGGACGCCGGAATACCAGTAATGATCCGCTCGAGTGGAATTGTCGAGACAGTTAGCGCGCCATCGCTTACAAACGCCGCACGCGTAGCGCTCATACAGGCGCAGCTTGAACACGGCCAAACGGATCTGTCACAGCTTATCTGCGTTGCTTCTTCACAAAACCTCCAGAACGCCAGCCTTTCAATAGCCTCTGCCCTGGGAATAAAATATTCGCAAATCGCACCGGCGTCGCTACCGGCTACACCACATGGAGCCGCCATGCGCACGATAGAAGGCCAAGGCAGGCTCAACCTTTTCCCCGATGCATGGAGAACCGAGATCGATGAGCGGAAGTTCCGAAAGAGAATGCGGATCGTCACGGCTGCCGCCGCCGCTCTGCTCCTGTTGCTCGCAGGCTGGATGTACGTGTGGCCGGCCTTAATGGATCAACGCATCAAATCATTGAACGCACAGGTAGAACGCCGTGTGGCGCAAGAATCGGAAGTCAACGACCTCAGAAATCGGATCAAAATAATCGAGAACTACTCCGACCGCACTTTTTCCCCATTGGAAATTCTCTTGGAAGCGACTTTAAAGCTACCTGAGGGTGTCGATATAACTTCGTTCCGCTACAGCGGCGATAAGAACCATGTGTCGATTGAAGGCAAATCGACAATTACAACGCTAGTCTACGATTTCATGGAGGGGCTCAACCAAAGCGAGCTTTTCGGCGAAGTCAAGCTCGTCTCGGGCCCCACACTAAACAGGGCGCTCAATATATTCGTTTTCGAGCTTAGCATAAATTTTAAAGCCGATGAAGACGAGGAGGGAGCCAACCCGAAATGAGCATGAGCAGACGAGAAAAGGTTCTCTCCGTAGTCACGGTATTCACGCTGGCTTTCGGCATCTTGGGTATGCAGGCTCGCGGCCGCATTGATGTCATAAAAACCAAATCGAAAAAAGTCCGTGAACTGAAGGATCGCATAGAACTACAGAAAGAACTAATAGCTGCAAAACCGGACTGGACGGCTCGATACGACGCCGTGAAGGATCAGATGCCGGTATTTGAGCCGGGTCGCCCGGTGGACACGTATTGGCTCAACATAATGGACAACGCCGCCAACGTAAATGACGTCAAAATACGGAATCGTCTGGCAAAAGCCGAAACAGTCATAAGCGATGTCTCTGAATTCCCCATTGAAGTTCGAGACTGGGAAGCCACTCTCGAATCATTGGTCAAGTTTTTGATCGATCTACAGTTGGAAGGAGCGATGTTGGACATACGCGAACTCCGAATCTCGCCAGTCTCTAACAGACAGGGCTACTTTAAAGGCTCCTTTACATTGTACTGCGCTTATATGCGCGGCACCCCCATCGCTGAAACCATGCCCAAAGAACCAATTATGGCAACCGAACCGATTGAAAGTGGAGAAGATCAGACCACCGCCAACCCGGACAAGGGCGTAACCACACAGGAACCAGCAGAATGAAGATGAAATCCAGATTTTTCGCAACAACGTCCATCGCCGCCGCCATCTGCATCGCGCTGGGCCTCCCGGCTTCCGAATCCGCTCATGCGCAAATCCGCAGGCCACTTCCTCCGGGCACTACTACCCCTGGCGGCCGCACGGCAGCCACGCCACAGACTCCGCAGCGCACAGCCGTCACACAACCTAACAGCACCGGCACTTCGCCAGCCATACCGTACGACGACTCCCCTAATGCGCTCAACTTCCAAGAGGCATCCGCTGACCTCGTGATTATGGAGTACGCTCTACGGACAGGTAGAACAGTTATAAAATCACCGGGTGTCCCGGCGGTAAACATCACCCTGCGCACAACGCCCGACAGCCCTCTGGACGACCAGCAATACCTCACGGCTATTGAACAGATCCTCAACCTGAACGGCATCGCACTGGAACCGGTAGGCGAAAAGTTCCTGAAAGCCGTCCCAAGCTCAGAATTCCGAAAACATGCAGACAAGACGATCTTTCCCGATCCTGAAACAGGAGGGGTTACGCCCAACAAAGAGCACGGTCAGTTCGTTTCGCAAATGGTCGAACTCAAATACATAGACATTGCGGAGGCGCAGGCCGTTATTACTGGCTTCGTCCGCGCGGGGGCGCAGATTCAGGCCATTGAACGCACCAACAGCATACTAATCACGGACTCAGCCGATACAGTCAATCGTATTGTCGAGGTGCTACAGTACATCGACAAACCAATCATCGCCCGCGAAGAGCCTAATATAATCCAGATCAAATACGCCAAAGCCTCCGACATAAAATCACGCCTCGAAGAAATTGTAAAGAGCGCGCAGGAAGAACAGCAAGGCAAGCCTAGCAGCATGCCGGAGGAGCGCCTCAGCGGTGCGCCAGGAACCTTCCGCCGCCCCCTGCCCCCAGGAGTAACGCTCCCGGGCGGGCGCGACCGCAGGGGTGCGGGAACACCCGCCCCAACTACCACCGGTGCCGAAACGTTTGAATCGCTTGTCGCCGACGCTCAGCGGGGCATCGTACGCGGAAAGGTGAGCATCATCGCAGATGAACGCACAAATCTGCTCGTAATCCTCACGCGCCCCGAAAACATGGTCTTCTTCAACAAACTCATCGCTGTGCTTGATGTGCCGACAGCGCCTGAAGTCGTCGTCGCCACATATCGCCTCGAACACGCAGTTGCTAAAGACATCGCAAACCTGCTCAACGAACTCATTGGCAAACGCAAACCGTCGGACGACGACGCCAAACGTTCTCCAAACGCCGCGCGCGGCGACGCCTCATCCCCGGCTCCAGCGGCGGCAGCCACCAGCCCTTCAATTGATGCTGGCTCCGGATCGCGAACTAAAATAGGCCAGCTCGACAGCGAAAACATCACCATACTATCAGACGAACGCACCAACGCGCTCATCATAATGTCCAGCGCGAACGACATGCTGACCATACGCGACATTATAAAACAAATGGACATCATGCTGTCTCAAGTCCAAATCGAAACAGCCATCGTAAGCTTGACATTCGGAGAGGAGGTGGAAACCGGGGTCAGTTGGGTGCAGCGAGCAATGCAGACGGGGAAAAGCAAGGACGGCTCTGCACCTGGCATGATATTCGCCACGTCTGGTGGGGGTATAACCCGCCCAGTGAATCCACTCGACGGCGGGTGGCAGGGAACTGGCGCGAACTTCCTCGCTACTCTCATAGACTTCAACATGGACGTCATACTGCGGGCAGTTGAGAAAGACAACCGTGCGTCGGTCATGAACACTCCGATAATCACCACGCTCGACAACAAAGAGGCGGTAATCGAGTCCACCCAACGTGTTTACTACTCCGACGGGGTCACATATTACAGCGGCTCAGACAACACCACGGAAAACATCAAGAACGAAGACATTGGCGTAAAGCTGAAGGTCACGCCTCGTATTAACAAGAGCGGGTACATAGTCCTGACGATTGAGCAGGAATGGCAGGAGCTTAACGGGTACCAGAATCTGGGCGAACGCGAACTACCCGTGATCGACACGCGCAAAATGGGGTCAGACGTCGCAGTCCAAAGCGGCCAGACCGTTGTTCTGGGCGGCCTCGCGCGCAAAAGCAAAACACGCAATGAATCCAAAGTCCCAATACTGGGCGACATTCCTCTGCTGGGATGGTTCTTTAAATCAAGTAACATTGCCGACACACGCAATGAACTGATCATCTTCCTGACCCCGCGCGTCATGGACACCCCCGCGCAAATCGAGGACGAAGCACGCAACCGCAAGGCAGCCCTCGAAACTGCCGGAGTGTGGGACAGCGGCTGGTCCCGCAGCCGCCTTGCCGATCCGATTTCCGAGAAAGAAGAGAAGAGGATGCAGGAGCGCGCCCGAAACACGGTTATGCCGCCGAGCAACCCTCTGTCGGGTCACTTGACGCCTCTGAACAAAGAATACGGCATGATATTGGAAGCGGCGCCACAGGGCAGCATCCCCCCAAAGACCTCCGGGGAATACATACATTACTCCGACGTCGACAAACTTGCAGCCCAAAGGCTCGCGGAGGCAGAAAACATCCAGGAAGAAGAGCCTGCAATAGAAACCAATTCTGGAGTCATCACAATAGACACTCAACCAGAAGGTTCAGTTCAAGAGATGCCCGCCCCATTCGAAACACAGGAAGCAACAGAGTCTGCTGAATCTATAGAAACAGAACTTCCAGAAGCGCCCGTGGAAGACATCGACAGCGCAATTGAAGGCATCCTCAATTAACTTCCACCGGCACTCACGAACAACAACCGCGATCTTCACAAGTACGTAAGGGACTTCGGCTGGAATGACGGTTTTCACTCGTCGGTGGAAATCGTCCTCAACGGATATTGCGGAGCCACTGCCTCTGCTATCGGACGTCGCATTGATCTGATGCACGACGCTGTCGAGAACACGATACATATCTCGGCTTAGACAACAAGCTTACCAGTGCAAAACACTTAAACGCCCTCCGGTGCAGGCACTGGAGGGCGTGGCGAAGCATACGTGGCGACACAATCAGTATTACCTGATCTTATTTGCCGCGCGGCGTTTCTCGATGATTTGCTCTGTAATGATGAACGGTACAGCTTCGTAGCGTTCGAAGATCATAGAGAACGAGCCTCGTCCCTGAGTAAGGGTACGGATCGTGTTGGAATATCCAAACATTTCGCTCAGGGGCACCAAGGCGGACACAACTTTTACGCCGCCTTTGTCGTTCATCTGCTCGATGCGCCCGCGCCGCTGGCAGATCGAACCGGTTACTGCCCCCAGATAGTCCTCTGGAGCGGTAACCTCCACGGCCATCACTGGCTCAAGAAGTTGCGGGTGCCCGGCCATTATCAGTTTTTTAAAGCACTGACGTGCGGCTTCCTGAAACGCGAATTCCGAAGAGTCCACTTCGTGGTATGTGCCATCGTAAACAACCACCTTGATGTCGACGACAGGGTAACCGGCGTAAGGGCCCCTCTGCATCGCTGAAATGACCCCCTTCTCGATAGCCGGCACGTACTCGCCAGGAATTGAGCCTCCTTTAATCTCGTTGACGAATGAAAAGCCCTTGCCTGGATCCTGCGGCTCGATGCGCAGATAGACATGGCCGTATTGGCCGCGCCCGCCGGACTGCTTTGCGTGTTTGTAGTCGCCATGCGTCATGGTTGTAGGAGTTTCGCGGTATGCAACTTCCGGACGCCCCACTTCTGCATCAACCCCAAACTCGCGCTTCATACGGTCGACGATAATTTCCAAGTGCAGTTCGCCCATGCCGGAAATGATGGTCTCCTCTGTCTCTTCGTCTGTTCCAACGACAAATGTCGGATCCTCTTCGGCAAGGGATTGCAGACCACCCATGAGTTTCTCGTTATCAGCATGCGTGGCTGGTTTGATGGAAATCGAGATAACTGGCATGGGGAACTCGATGTTTTCAAGGAGTATCGGGGTGTCTTTCATGCAGATTGTGTCGCCCGTGCGCGTACGGGAGAGACCGACAACAGCCACGATATCGCCAGCATAAGCGCGTTCCAGTGCTTCCTGCTTGTTTGCGTGCATCCTCACGATACGCCCGACACGCTGCTGCTGTTCACGTGTGCTGTTCCATACAGTCGCGCCAGTTTCCAGAACGCCCGAATAAATTCGTATATAAACGAGTTTGCCCATGTGCTTGTCCGCCACGACCTTAAACGCAAGCGCACAGAATGGTTCAGAATCATCTGCCTTGCGGACTTCGGCCTCGACTCCCGCTTCCTCTTCCTCTTTTGTGAGAGCACCTGTGGTTTGCGGCACATCAAGCGGAGAAGGAAGGAAATCGACAATGGCATCGAGAAGTAACTGAACACCTTTGTTTTTGAAAGCGGTGCCGCACATCACGGGGACAACCTGACGGGCTATGGTCGCTTTGCGAATAGCGGGTATCAATTCCTCGTGGGTGATCTCAGCTCCCTCGAAGAATTTTTCAAGCAGGGCATCGTCTGTCTCGGCGATTTTTTCCACCAAGTTGGCGCGCCACTGGACGGCCTCATCTTTCATGTTGGCGGGTATGTCTTCCTCTATGACCTTTAGCCCCTGAGTGGCTTCATCGAATGACAAAGCCTTCATAGACAGCAAATTGATGACACCCTTAAACGTGTCCGAAGCGCCAATGGGGATAACCAGAGGAACAGGATTCGACTTCAGTGTATCACTTATGGCATTTACCACTCCGAAGAAGTCCGCGCCTATTCTGTCCATTTTGTTGACAAACGCGACTTTTGGAACTTCATATTTTTCAGACTGGCGCCAGACCTGCTCCGTCTGCGGTTGCACTCCGCCCACCGCACAGAACAGCGCCACCGCGCCGTCGAGAACTCGCAATGAGCGTTCCACCTCGGCAGTGAAGTCCACGTGCCCCGGAGTGTCGATGACCGTAATCTGGTGTTCCCGCCAATAGGCGGTGGTGGCGGCAGAACCGATGGTTATGCCACGCTCCTGCTCCTGCACCATGAAATCCATAGTTGCAGCGCCATCATGAACCTCCCCCAGTTTGTGGGACTCGCCACAATAGTACAAGATGCGCTCGCTCGTTGTCGTTTTTCCCGCATCGATGTGCGCCATGATTCCAATATTTCTTACTTTGTCTATAGTGGTCTTTCTTGCCATAACCAGCCTTGTGATCCTTAGTGTACTTCTTTTTCTTTTCTTTTTTTCTTTTTGAAGGTGCGGAGTTTACTTTATTTTCCACACTAAACACAAGAAAAAAATCGGCAATTAACATCATCGGATCTTTCTGCTATAATCTAATCCATGCCTCCGAAAACCTCTTTCACTTTCAAACTAGACCCCGAACAGCAGGATGTCCTCGCCGAATTGCTGGCCGCTGGCAACTACCGTCCAAAGCAGGTGCCTTTCACACGCATTGCCGTCGATGCCCCTTCGTGGAATTGCAACGTATCACTCTACACCTCTGGGAAATGCCTCATACAAGGCGGCGGCGCAGAGGAGTTCGTCATAAATATAATGGAACCGCTAGTCCTAAAAAGCGCGACCGTAGGATACGAGAACCAAATTGAGACCTCGCCCGAAGCGCTGGAGCCGCACATGGGAATAGACGAGAGCGGGAAAGGCGATTTCTTCGGCCCACTCGTTATAGCCGCTGCATACTGCAACGAAGGGCTAGCCCGCAAACTTGCGGAACTTGGAGTTAAAGACAGCAAGCGCATAACCAGTGACAAAGCCGCCCTGGCCATCGCCGCCAAGATCCGCGGCATACTGGGCAACAACCGATACACGGTTGTGCGGGTTGGCAACCCTTCTTACAACCGCCTCTACGCAAAAATGCGCAGCGTCAATCGCCTCCTGTCATGGGGTCACGCGCGCTGCATCGAGAACCTGCTCACAACCGTCCCCTCATGCCCCAAAGCTATTTCCGACCAGTTTGGCAATAAGGAATCGGTTCAACGAGCCCTTATGAAAAAAGGCAGAACCATCGAGCTAGTCCAGCGCCACCGCGCCGAGTCTGATATAGCGGTGGCGGCGGCATCAATCCTGGCACGCGAGGGATTTCTCCTTAGTCTGGCGGAACTGGAGAAGAAATACGGACAACCTTTCCCTAAAGGCGCGTCTCCGCAGGTGCGGGAAGCAGCCGGGAAACTCGTTGAAAAACACGGCCCCGAAGTCTTCATTGAAACCGCGAAATGCCACTTCAAGACGCTCGACGCAGTTCTCGCTGCGGCGGGCAGCTCCCGCGTGCAAATGCCGCCGGAAGGACAGGTAGTCTCACAGGATTCATCAGGCAGGGATTTTCACAAACCATCTAAATCTGACGAAACCCCAGTCTGAGGATAATTTTTACCGCTCATACAAATGTATCAAACGTCATCACTTCCGTACTGGATTTTTTCTCTCGTCCTTTTATTACTCTGGATATACGTCGCATCGTGTTTTGGCAAGGACGTTTTTTTCAACCTATACGTCAACCGCGTCCGCACATTGCTGTTCCGACCTGTGACGTGGGTGCAGAACGTCGCACCCAAATGTCCGGAATGGCTGGCAGCCGCAATCCTATTGGTTCTGGTGCTGCTACTCAGAGGCGCCCTTGCGAAAGCGATAGAAGCGCCGCTAGACCAGTCGTTCGGCGACACTGTTCTGGTCGCAGATATGGCATCATTCAAGAAAACAGCCATGTTTGCAACCCTGTCTCTCTTGTTGCTTGTGTGCAAAATCAACGTAATCCGAATGGTTATGTGCTGGCGTTTCGGGGAAAAGACTCGCTCGAGCGTGGTTGAATGTCTATGCACTGCCACATCACCGCTTTCCGCATTACCCCTCAAACGCTCGGCTATAGCCACTTCCATCGCTTTCCTTGCGATATCAAGCGCTATGCTGTTTGTGTCCGGCCACACATATACACCCCGTGGCACCATTGCCATCATTGCCAATCCCGGTGTTTATCTGGCACTCAAACTGACCCTGTTCGCAATAGCCGATGTCCTGCTGTTTTTGAGGACGCTAATAATAGCCTTATTCATAGTGCAGATAGTCGGGATACTCTCCGCGAACAGAACGGCGATAGGCATGGCTGGCGAATGGTTCAACGAAATATCTCGTGTTTTTGTCAACCGGCCAGCCATTGTCGGAATGCTCGATCTAACGCCGCTTATCGCAATGCTCCTTTTGGGATTCGCACACGGCATCGCCATTTCGCTGATAAACACTATCTTCTGATAGCCACACCCCCCATAGAACGGTGTTGTGCGGGGCGTTAAAAAACAAATACTTCCACACTATTGCAAGTGTGGAAGTATTGTGTTGTCCGGCCTTGAAACGATCAAGGCGTTATAGAAGCGCGTCGATCTACTCTGCAGGAGTTGC
>CAYOPG010000012.1:0-9617 GCA_964405775.1 uncultured Lentisphaerales bacterium | reverse complement strand
GCGGGCTCTGCGGGAGTTGCTGCGGGCTCTGCGGGAGTTGCTGCGGGCTCTGGGACTTCATTAGCAGGAGGAACTTCCTGCACTGCTTCAGTAGCCGTCTCTTCAACAGCTTCAACAGTTTCGTTTACTGTCGCCTCAACTGCCTCTGGAACTGCTGCCGCGGCCGCGTCCACCTCCTCAACCGAAGGAAGCACATCGCTGGGAACAACATCAATAGGAGTCCCCACTCCCTGCCCCGCCACAGGAGACTGCGGCACCGCCACGGAGGCTGCCGAAGTCTCTGCAACCGATTTAGTGGACTGGGTTGGTTTTAGAACCGCGAGAAGCGTTGTGTTCGCTACGAAAAGCACACCTAGGATAACCGTCGTGCGAGTGAGAACATTGCCCATCTGAGCGCCAAAAATCGCCTCGGCACCGCCGCCGAAGCTCAGACCTACGCCCTGCCCCTTTGAACGCTGAATGAGTACGATACCTATGAGAAGAATGCAGATAATGAACTCCAAGCCCATTAGAATGCGAATTACTATATCCATTTGGAACTGCTCCGTTTGTTATTGTATTGCCTACTGCGCGACTGTTGCCGCCTTGACGATTGCCACGAAATCAGCAGCCTTTAAAGCGGCACCGCCGATGAGGCCGCCGTCGATGTCCTTCTGCGCGAGCAATCCCGCTGCGTTTCCGGGCTTCATGCTGCCGCCGTACAGGATGCGGGTGGCTTCTGCCGTCATCTCGCCAAACATGTCTTCAAGAACCGCTCTGATAAACTCATGCACTTCCTGAGCCTGAGCGTCACTCGCGACCTTGCCCGTTCCAATCGCCCAAACAGGTTCGTAGGCGATGACCACTTTCTCCATGTCCGTAGCTGAAAGCCCCGCGAGACCTTCGCGGATTTGACGTCCAACCACGTCGTTCGTGATGCCGCCCTCGCGCTCGTTCAGTGTTTCGCCAACACACACGATCGCAACGATTCCGGCTGCTACGGCCGCCTTTGTACGCTTGTTGACCGTCTCGTCTGTCTCGCCGAAATACTGGCGCCGCTCACTGTGCCCGAGTATGACGTGCGTGCAACGGGCGTCCTTCAGCATCGCGGCCGAAACCTCGCCAGTGAAGGCTCCGTCAGCCGCCCAATGCATGTTCTGAGCGCCGAGTTTGACGCACGAACCCGTCGTCTCCGCAGCCACGGCACCTATCGACAAGTAAGGCGGGCAGACTAGCACTTCCGGCGCTCCTACTCCACAGGACGCGGAGCCCTTGCAAGGCAGTTCAGCTTTTATACCCTTGACCAGCGCAACCCCCTCGGCGGAGGTCATGTTCATCTTCCAATTTCCTGCAATCAATATGCGACGCGACATTTAATAATACCCTTATAACTGGTGATAGTTGTGAAAAACAAACCGCTTATTATGTCCTCTCCCCCGATTTTTGTCAATAAATCAAGAAAGCGCGCATGTTTCCCGCGTCTTTTCCCCTTCCCCATTTTCTCTTTTCCCATTTTATTTCTCTTTCGAAAGTGTCAACGCATGGAATCCAGCGGTTCAGGCCAACAGCTCCGCGATCATCCGACTACTTCCATTCGAGGTTGTTGCGCATAACCTCCATGGTTGCGTCGTAACCCGCCTGCACCACGTCTTCGTTGTATGTGAAATCAATGGTCGAAACGCCACGGACGGCCGGTTCGATGAGAATGTCGGGCTTGTCGCACTTGACGCACAATATAGAAAGATGATCTTCAGCGACACGGAATGCCTGCCCGGAGACTTCTAGCATGCTCATTCCCAGATCCTCTTTGCCCGATAGTTTCTTGGCCAAGGTCGTCATCCCGTCGGCCAGGTGCCGTAACACTCCGGGCGGTTCAGAATCAATTTCTTGTTTCGGAACAAACTCGTTTCTGTTGTTGATGTTTATCGCAACAATAAAATCGGCGCCAAGAGCTCTGGCAACGTCTATCGGCACGGGGTTGGTCAAGCCACCGTCAACCAGAAGTCCGTCGCCGTGCGGAACAGGCGTGAACATGCCGGGTATCGATATTGACGCCCTTATGGCATCTACAAGCAGACCGGAGGTGAAGACCACTTCCTCCGCCGCCACGAGATCGACCGCAACAGCGGCATACGGCAATGGTAGATCCTCTATCTTCACCTCTCCGAAAACTTCCCTGAGCAGTTCCATTACCTTCTTGCCCTCTATGAGGCCGCCACGTTTGAGGCTGAATTCGAGAAACAATTTCGAGACGTTCTTCCAATCCATTTCTTCAGCTAATTCAGTGACTTTCTCCTCCGTCCCTGTCGCGAAAACTGCCGCCGCTATGGAGCCGATGCTAGTGCCGGTTACAATATCTGGGGTGAAGCCCAGTTCCCGGAACGCTCTCAGCACACCAACATGCGCCCATCCTCTCGCTCCGCCGCCCCCGAACACGGCGGCGATCTTCTTCCTCTTCTTTCTAAACAAACCGGGTAAGCTTTTCATTGCGATTTCGAGGAGCGCCAGAAGGCGTACACTCCTCACCCTTTTTTCTTTTTGCGGTTATTGACCTTGCCGTTCTTTTTTTCCGCGTTTTTAGCCTCGCGCTTTTCACGGCGCTCGCGGCTTCTGCGCGCTTTGCCAGTAAGTTCGCGGTCAGGCAGCGAATCTCCGTGCGAGTCTTCAACCCCCACTACGGTGAAGTCCACCTTCCGTTCGTCGAAATTAACGCTGGACACCCGCACCATCAGTTTGCCGCCGACTTTGATTGAAAAGCCCTTGGCATTCATGCTGGAATCCATCGGGTTGTAACGCACAAATTCATCGGAAAGCTGCGATATGTGTATCAGCCCGCCAACCTGAAGTTCGGGGAGCTCAACGAACACGCCGAATTCCAGCACCTTGACGGCGACCGCCTCGTATTCAAGGGGTTCCCCCTTTGAAATTTGCTGCTCAAGAAAACGGTATTTTTTTATTTCGATCAGATCACGCGACGCCTGCTCCGCCCTGTCCTCCATCTCGGTCGAGGAAATCGCCACTGCCGAAAGCTCGTCTCTGCTCGGCACCCCCGCCTTGTTGCCTGCGAGCAATGCAGAAAGCTCCCTGTGCATCACCAGGTCGGGATAACGCCGTATCGGCGATGTGAAGTGACTGTAATATTTCTTCGAGAGTCCGAAATGCCCCGCATGCTCCACGCTGTATTCCGCCCGTTTCATGCTCTTTAAAACCAGAACCGAGACGTAGTACTCAAGCGGTGTGTGGCGCACGGCTTTTAGCAGGCGCGTGATATTGCCTGTATCCATCAGATCGCCCGGGTCGAGCCCCAGTCCCGTGACTGCCGATGTAAGTTCCGCGATCTTCTCCTCTGCCGGCTGGTCATGGAAGCGGGAAATGTAGGGCACCTGATGGTTCGCGACTTCCGTGGCCACAGCCTCGTTCGCAACCACCATCGCCTCTTCTACCAGTTCGTGAGATGTCGTGTGCGCCGCCGGATGTATGCCGGTCATCATCCCGTTGGCGTCAACTTCAACAACCATTTCCGGGGAAGTAATATCGAGCGCGAACCGCTTGAAACGATTTGCGCGCAACTGCTGCGAAAGCTCGTGCAAAGCCAGAATCAAAGTCCGAGCCTCAGGTGTTCCGACTTTCTCCGCCGCCTCTGTGGCGTCTATCACATCCTGAGCCTGCTCGTAGGTGAATCGATGAGAGGAGCGAATGACTGAGTGCGCGAACCTGCGCATAACCATTCTGCCTCCGGCATTGAACGTCATAAACACCGAAAACGCCAGCCTGTCCTCACCAGGAACGAGACTGCACACCCCGTTGGAAAGCTGCTCCGGCAACATCGGTATCACCTTGTCGACGAGATAGACGCTCGTGCCGCGTTTGCGGGCTTCCTTATCCAGCGCTGATCCCGCCGTCACGAAGTGCGGCACATCGGCGATATGAACGCCGAGAATGCGGTTGCCCTCCCCGTCGAACTCAAGCGAAAGCGCATCGTCGAAATCTCGTGCCGTGGCAGGGTCTATCGTGATGATGAGCTTGTCTCGAAGATCGTCGCGTTTTTCATTCGTTTGAAGCCTGGAGGAAACGGTCTCGGCTTCCCTGATCACGGCAGACGGGAAGTTCCCCGGCAAATCGTGCATTTTGATGATCGCCTCGGTATCGAGCGAAGGGTTGTCCGCCGGCCCGATGATTGCCACAATTTCTGCGTCCGGGTTCAGAATGGCATTGTCCCATGACTTGAAACGCACGACCACCCGATCGTTCTCTTTGGCTCCCTTTGTATCCTGAATATTGAACGTGTGCTTATAATTCGGGAGTATCGGCACGGCTGCGAAGTATGAACCGGTCTTTCTTAACGTGCACACCACATCCTTCGCGCTGCGCTCCAGCACCTCGACGACCTTGCCGGTCGGCCGCGTGTCGCACCTGCGCGGCGGCATCATGCGAATCGACACCCTGTCGCCGTGGAATGCCTGCCCGACATCCTCTTCGGGTACCATAACATCATCGCCGCCGCCGTCCGGAGACACAAAACCTGTACCGCTTCTGGCGATGGAGATCACCCCAGAAACCTTCTCTTCCAACGCACTTGTACCGGCCTCCACCAGCCTTCGGTTACGTCTATTATTTTGATTCCCCTGGAATCTAACCTTGCCTTTCATTGACAACTCTTTCCTTACTGCGCCCCGATTGGCGCTTGCTTTTTATTTTGTATGTTTCCCCAAATCATACCACACCCTGCCACCCCGCCGCTACGCCTAATTTAGGTGTGGGTGTCCGAAAACGATGTCACGCTTTCGGCACACGCCATCACAAACTCACGCAAAATAAAATTCACGCGCCCCGCGAGACAATGCTATAATGCAGGGAAATTCCACTCCAAAACCAAATATTTAACCATACCTACCGTTGCTGAATTTGATTTCACGGAAAAAACAGGGAAACTAAACCGAGCCTTGCACTCCTCCGGCTTCGCACCGGTGCTTTACCCTCGCGATTTTTGCGATTTGGACGAGGAGCTGAAGTCGCTCCACCTACACTCCACACGCACACACGACTGGGCGCTCATCAACAGCGGACAGCGCGTTGTGGACACTCATTTTGTGTTTCCGCTGATGCACTTGGATGCATCCGACCCGAAGAACTATTATTTCGATGCCACGGACGCCGCCATTAATCTCGCCCAGAATATCGGCATGAAGATTTTTTACCGAATGGGCACCAGCATTGAACACACAAAGGACGTGCATTTCAACACGAAGCCGCCAGCCGATCAAAAGAAGTATGCCGAGGTCATGGCGGGCATCGTGCGCCACTATACTCAAGGCTGGGCCAACGGGTTCCAGTGGGATATACAATACTGGGAAATATGGAACGAGCCCGATCTCAGCGGCGGGAGATGCTGGGAGGGCACCAAGGAGGAGTTTATATCGCTTTTCGTGACAATCTTGAAACGACTCAAAGAAGAATTTCCGTCGATTAAGATCGGCGGTCCCGCGCTATGCGGCCCCAACGAAGATTATATACGAGACCTTCTAAACGCATGCAAGTCTGCGGGGGTCGCGCCAGATTTTGTGTCATGGCACTATTACGGCTCGGATGTCGAAAGCGTCGTCTCGCAGCCAGGCCGCGTGCGCGCGTTGCTCGACGGGATGGGATTCACCGACACTGAGATGTCCATAAACGAGTGGCATTACATCTTGGACTGGAACGGCGTCCATGCTTCTTCGTCACCTGATATACGCCGCCGTGCGCTCGAGGGGCCAACCGGACACAACAACATTGATTCCGCCGCGTTTACTCTTGCCGTGCTCTCTGGATTCCAATCGACTCCGCTCGACAGCGCGTTTTTCTACGGATCCGGCGTGGATGGCAACTGGGGTTTCTCGGACTCCAACCGGTTGTTCAACAAAAACTTTTACGCCCTTCGCATGTTCGGTGAAATCGTTTCCGGCTACACGACTCTGGTCAAATGCAAATCGACAGCCAAAACGGTTTACACGCTGGCGGCTTTTTCTGATGACGATAGTAAGGCATGCCTGCTTCTGGTGGACTACCGCGGAACAGAGCAGGTTCTTGATGCTGAAATAAAGGGCATCTCGCACATGAAATGCGTTTCCGCCACTGTACTGGATAATTGCCGCGACGCTCTCCCAGCTGCAGTTGCGTGGAAGGACGGACGCCTGATGTTCGTGAAAGATGACAAGCGATCATGCGCGCTTTTGGTCAAGTTTGAACGGCCATAGGCCATTCCGCAGCTAGACAGGCGTCAGAGAGAGACGTCAGATGCCCCTCTGATATCGCCCCGACACCGCCTCACGCGCCGAGAAACGGGAAAGTAACCGCGCCGATCAACGCGCTCAGCAAAATAAGGGTGGTAATCTGCACCTTCGTCCTCGTCAGCGCATAAGTGCTGGCGGCGCAGATCAGCACGGCGAGCGGTCGCACGCGCGGGAGGTCCGCCGCCACATCGCCTGCGCCGGGCAGGAACGGCAGCAGATCCTTCCACGGCACAGGTCCCGTTAAGATGGACATCTCCGCGAAAATTGCGAAAGCGGTGATTATAAGCGCAATCGACGCAGGCGCCACACCCCACAACAGCCCTTGGACGAGTTTGCTGCTGCGCCATTTCGCGAGGTAGTGCAGCGCCAGCATCATGAATATGAACGACGGGGCGAGGAGTCCGATAGTGGCGACAATGGCGCCGGGGATTTTCGCCGCACGGTACCCGAAGAAAGTCGCGCCGTTCACACCGACAGGCCCGGGCGTGATTTGAGTGATAGCAAGCAGGTTGGCGAATTCGCTGCTTGTCATCAGCTCACGGCGCTCCACGAGCTCATCTACATACAGCGGCACAAGCACATTTCCCCCGCCAATGCAGAGGCAGCCGAACTTCAGGAAAATCAGGAACAGCACAATCAGTTTCATTGGACAGGTCTTTCTCCTGAAGTGGCCTTGGAGAGCAACGGCATGGCAAGCTCCATCCACAGTACGCCAAACACCATAGCCCCTACAAGAATCACCACAGCATTTACCTTGAAGACGATCAGCGCAACGCAGAACGCTGGCAGGGCGATGCGGGAGTATGTGTTCGATTTCGACTTGCCCCATGACTTGATGACGGTGGCGAGAACGATGCCACAGAGGGAGCTACGCAGTCCGAGGAATGCCCCGTTCACGAACCTGTTGTCTATCGGTAGCCACTCAAAGCCCATCGCAATCGCCGTGAGGATTATCATCGAGGGGATGGTGATTGCCACGAGGGCGACAAACGCGCCTAGCGTCCCAGCCATTTTACTCCCCACGTACATCGCCGCATTTCCGGCGAGTAGACCAGGTATGCCTTGGATGAGCGGCAACCTTTCGATAAGCTCCCCCTCGTCTATCCACCTGAGCCTGCGCCCGAAAACATCGTCCGCCGCAATGATGATGGCGTAGCCTCCGCCGATTACGAAGAGAGAAATTTTGAAAAACTCCGCAAAAAGCCGCCACATTATCTGCCGTCGTGTCAACCCGCACTCCGGCCTGTCCTCCCGGTTCACCGGTTCTATTGTCTCGTCTGTCATATTCTGATGCCTTCAATGCTCTGGAGCAGCCGATTGGCGTTTCCCGGAAAAAAGTTGCAGTATAGCATTTTTACGCCTGTCATGGAAGAAGCACCGCGGGAAGCCGAATTCAGAGTACCTCCGGCAGTTCGAAAAGGCGAAAAGAGTGGAGTGGTAGCTCTATATGGGCGACAGGCCGGGATACGGCTACAGGGAGTTCAGGCCCGACGTGATGTGGCTACGCGACAGTCTGCCGAACCTGTCCAGCTTCTGCCTCGATGACTTTTTCCAATTTAATTCGGGCAATAATAACTTTCAGCACTACCGCGAGCTCGTGCCCGGCTTCATTTTAAGGGACGCAAGTTACGAACAGCTTTTGTAAATGACGCGGTAAAAGTGTAGTATGGTACGCGAGTTACAGTAAGCACTAAAGAGGAGCCTTAGGAAAAAAATGTTGTCAAAGTGGAAATTGGGCGGTTTTGCGACGGCGGTTATGGCTATGTTTGTCTTGGGTTGCACCGGATGTTGCGCTAATGCGGCAGATGCGCCGGCTGCGACAAATTCGCACACGGAGTTTTGCGCCATACAGGTTGTGGACGAGGAAACAGGCTGGCCAGTGCCGATGGTGGAGCTGCATACGCTGCACAACGTGCGGTTTGTATCCGACAACGCAGGCATGATCGCCTTCGACCTCCCGGAGCTGATGGGGTGCGAGACGTGGTTCAACGTACGCGCGCATGGCTACGGCGTGGCTGCCGACGGATTCGGCATGAGGGGCGTACGGCTGACGCCGGAGCCCGGGAAAACGCTGCGCGTGAAAGTAAAGCGTAGCATAATCGCCAAGAGGCTGGGGCGGCTTACGGGCTCCGGACTTTTTGCGGAGAGCCAGAAGCTGGGGCTCGAAAAGGATTGGCGGGAGAGCGGCGAACTCGGCTGCGACAGCATACAGATGACGGAGCACAACGGAAAGCTCTTCTGGGCATGGGGCGACACCGTGCTGGCACGATATCCCCTTGGCGTTTTTCACATGACGGCGGCGATAAGTGAAATCCCCCCGTTCGCTTCGTTCGAGCCTCCTATACGGCCGCCGCACCGACATTTTACGGCTGAGAATGGCATCCCGCGCAAAGTAGCGCAGATGCCTGGGGGCGGCCCCTCTTGGCTTATGGCTTTTGCGAGCCTACCGGATAGCGCAGGCACTAATCACCTAGTGGCATCATACTACAAAGTCCGGGGACAAATGGAGTCTTACAAGATAGGCCTGTGCGTCTGGAACGAAACTACAGAGAACTTCGAGATGCTACGCGAAATCTGGAACAAGACGGAAGAGACACCCAAACCGCCACTGTTCCCGCGCGGGCATACGGTGAAATGGACGGACGATACCGGATGCGAATGGGTTCTTTTTGGCAATCCACTGCCGAACTCGCGATGCCCAGCCACATTCGAGGCTTGGCAGGATGAGAGCTCATGGGAGGCGCTGGAGCCGCAGAAGGAATTCGTGTCCGCCTCCGACGGCAAGCCGATCAAGCCGCACTCCGGCTCCATCGCCTGGAGCCCGTACCGCAAGCGTTGGGTGACAGTCTTCATGCAGCACTTCGGTGAGCCATCGGCTTTCGGGGAGCTCTGGTATGCGGAAGCTGACGCGCCGACGGGGCCGTGGGGTAAGGCGGTGAAAGTGCTGTCGCACGACAACTATACGTTCTACAACCCGCGTGTCCATGCCGAATCCCTGACAGCCGACTCCCCCGTGTTGCTTTTCGAGGGGACTTACACGTCACAATTCACAAGCCGCGCACACCCCACACCGCGCTACGACTACACGCAGCTCCTCTACCGCCTCGATCTCGACGATCCGGCTCTTGAGCCAGCGCAGCAGCCGGCAGATAATCATGGGGACGGCTTCTAAGCAGCGCCCCGGTTGGAGAGCAGACACTAACTGGCGTCGAAGTCTCCCTTTTCAAGCCAGCGCTATAAAAATTCCTGCGCACCTTTTTGTCCGCCTTTTTTATGACATCGACTATGAACGGGGTGGGCGCGGGATAAGTCTGGCGGTGATTTGCAAGTTAAATGGTTCAGCTCTTTAAGCTGCTTCGTTGAAAGCTT
>CAYOPG010000011.1:25851-43978 GCA_964405775.1 uncultured Lentisphaerales bacterium | reverse complement strand
GTATGAATTTCACCCAATGAATACAGGCATACCATGAACAACGCAATCGGCTCTGCCGCCAGATTCCTTGATTGACATTCGTACCCCTGCAACACTATTCTTTGGGCTTGCCGTTTGAATCATCTTTGCGAGTATTATATTACAATGACACATCCAACACACCACAACCTTCCAAGCGATTGCAGACCAGACTGGGATACGTACTTCATGGACATAGCGCACGTGGTAAGCACACGCGGCAACTGTTCCCGACGCAAAGTAGCCGCCGTGATCGTGAAGGACAAGCGTATAATATCGACCGGGTACAACGGCACTCCGCGCGGCATCAAAAACTGCATGGATGGAGGTTGCCCCCGGTGCGCCTCCAATACACCTTCCGGAGGCGGCCTTGCTGAATGTATATGCTCCCATGCCGAGGAGAACTCAATAACACAGGCGGCTTATCACGGCATATCAACAAAAGACGCAACGATTTATGTAACCTTGAGCCCTTGCCTCACCTGCGCAAAGATGATTATAAACGCAGGCATAAAAGAAGTGATATACGATCAGGAATACTCATTTAATGAGCAGACCCGGGCTACCCTTACCGAGGCAAAAGTCCTTGTTCGCAGAATAGATGGCTATACAAAGCCGCTGCTTACCAGACAGGTTCCCGCGGATTAGAGGCATTCCGTCAAGTCGAGCCATAAAGAAAGCATTCACGGACGCGGCTCCGTCAACTTCTTGAAAAACTTCTCTTTCCTCAGGCTTGCCGTAGACCAAAAACCGCTCGTGTTTCAAAGAAAAAACTTTTTTTTTGAAAAAATGACATTTTGGCATTCACAAACTCAAGACAATATGCCATAATGACGCTTCTTTTTCACACAAGAACGCCCTCTAACAGATTAGACTCCCACGTTAACACGTACTAAAAACTTGATTTCATGAACAATATAGCAGGTATTTTTGCCGGACAAGGCGCACAGGCGGTAGGCATGGGCAAGGATCTGGCCGAGGCCCACAAGGAGTGCGCAGAGATTTTCTCCAATGCGGACGACATTCTCGGCTTCAGCCTTTCCAAGATATGTTTCGAAGGTCCCGCAGAGGATCTGACAAAGACAAACATCTGCCAGCCAGCCATCTTCGTGATGAGCGCCGCATGCCTCACAGCACTGCGCAAGCTTCGCCCAGGACTTGAGTTTGGCTGCGTAGCCGGTCTTAGTCTCGGAGAGTGGACAGCACTCTGGGCTGCCGGAGCCGTTTCGTTCGCAGATACCGTTAAGATTCTGGAAGCTCGCGGCCGCTTCATGCAGGAGGCGTGCGACGCCGTGCCGTCCGGTATGGTCACCATCTTGAAGGTCGGTGTAGACACCGCGCGCGAGATAGCCGACGCAACCGGCTGCACCGTAGCCAACTACAACGCGGCGGAACAAACCGTACTTTCCGGCTCCAAAGAGCAGGTTGCTGCGGCAGAGAAGCTCGCAACAGAAAAGGGAGCACGCGCAATAACACTCCAGGTTGCTGGGGCATATCACTCCAAGTTCATGACTCCTGCCGCCGAGAAGTTCGCTTCGGTTCTGGCATCGGCAAACATCACAAAGCCATCGATCCCAGTGCTGTCCAATTTTACAGGTCTTCCCCACGGCTCACCGGATGAAATCAAGCATGCGATGCTTGAGCAGATCACGGGATCCGTTCGTTGGACGGATAACACCGCGTGGATGGGTGAGCACTCTGCCACGAAGTTTGTCGAGTTCGGCCCCGGAAAGGTTCTAACCGGTCTCGTAAAACGCGCACTGCCTGAAGCTGCCCTCTTCAACGTATCCACCGCCGAACAAGCTCAGAGCGTGGCTCAGTCGCTTTAACAACCAATAAGAAAAAAACAGGAAAACAGCTTAATGAAAACAGCAGTAGTAACAGGATCTGGACGCGGCATCGGCCGCGCAATCTGCGAGCAGCTCGCCACAGACGGAGTCGACAACATCGTCGTCTGCGACCTGAAGGTCGAATGGTGCGGGGAAACGGTCGAAGCTATCAAGGCACTTGGAAAGAACGCAATAGCCGTCGAGATGAACGTTGCTGACGCATCAAGCGTGGACAAGGCTGTCTCCGAGATCATAGAGAAGTTCGGCCAGATCGACATCTGCGTCAATAACGCGGGCATCACAAAAGACGGACTCCTTATGCGCATGACCGAGGAGGACTGGGATGCGGTGCTGGACATCAACCTGAAGGGAGCGTTCCTCGTCACCAAAGCCGTCACCAAGCACATGATGAAGGCGCGTTCAGGCGCAGTCGTTAATATTGCGTCTATCGTCGGCCTCATGGGCAACGCCGGCCAATGCAATTACTCCGCTTCGAAGGGCGGGCTTGTGGCGTTCACCAAGTCTTGCGCTCGTGAGCTTGCCGGCCGCAATATCCGCGTAAATGCCGTGGCTCCGGGGTTCATACAGTCTAAGATGACAGACATCCTTTCAGATGAAGTCAAGGCCAAGATGATGGCAAACATCCCCATGAACAAGCTCGGTCAGCCGGCGGATATAGCGAAGGCGGTTTCGTTCCTTTCTGGCGACAACTCCTCTTATATCACCGGTCAGGTGCTCAGCGTCAACGGCGGCATGTTGATGCCGTAACCAGACAATCTAAAGAACAACAAGCCGCACGATGTGGCAAAATCTCAAAAGCAATAATAACTAGAAGGAAAAACACAATGACCCTAGAAGATAAAGTAAAGCAGATCGTAGTCGAAAGCCTCCACAGCGAAGAGTCTCAGGTTAAACTCGAGTCTTCATTCGTTAACGACCTCGGCGCCGATTCTCTCGATCTGGCAGAGCTCATGATGAACATCGAAGACGCGTTCAAAGACCACATCGGCGAGAACATCCCCGAGTCC
The DNA here is from genome assembly GCA_964405775.1 of uncultured Lentisphaerales bacterium. Lineage (GTDB taxonomy): Bacteria > Verrucomicrobiota > Kiritimatiellia > RFP12 > UBA3636 > JAAZFF01. The sequence continues at coordinate 41,103 of CAYOPG010000011.1, read as the reverse complement.
GACGCTGAGAAGTTCGAGACCGTCGGCTCCGTCGTCGAGTTCCTCCGCGGCAAAGGCGTCCCCGAAGAAGTCAAGTAACGACTAGCGGGAAACAAACAAACCGGATTAAGCCCGGTCTGGAACGGCATTGCGGCTTCCGCGAGCCGTTCACTCTTTTCTCCCCGCGGCGGGGAGACTCAACCGCCGCGCCTCACCCTTAACACAAACTGGAAACAACTCAAATTATGCACAGGACAGTTATCACAGGACTGGGCGTCGTATCGCCTCTTGGATCGGATCTCGAAACATTCTGGTCGAACCTCGTGGCGGGCGTCAACGGCGTGGGGCAGATCACGCACTTCGACACGACCAACTTCCCCGTTACCATCGCAGCCGAAGTCAAAGGATATGACGTTAACAAATACGTTGATGCCAAGGAACAGCGCCGTACCGACGGTTTCTCGCAGTTTGCAATTGGCGCTGCAAAGATGGCTGTTGAAGACTCTGGTTTCGACACCTCAGCAGGCGACCCATACCGCCAGGGATGCATAATTGCTTCCGGAATCGGCGGCATTATAACCATGGAAAACGAGATTCTGAAGCTTAAGGAGCGCGGTCCCACGCGTGTATCCCCTTTTTGCATTCCCCAGACTCTTGTGAATATGGCTTCCGGATTGGTCGCGATAAAACACAATCTGAAAGGCCCGAACTACGCTGTAGTCTCAGCGTGTGCATCTGGACTGCACTGCATAGGCGACGCCATGCGCATAATTCAGCGCGGCGAGGCAGACATGATGCTCGCGGGCGGCAGTGAAGCCTCAATCGGCCCAATCGGCATCGCCGGTTTCGCGGCGCTTCACGCGCTTTCACGCCGCAACGACGATCCCGAACACGCTTCGCGTCCGTTTGACAAGGATCGCGACGGCTTCATCATGGGCGAAGGCGCCGCAGTGCTTGTTCTGGAAGAGTACGAACACGCGAAGAGACGCGGCGCGAAGATCTACGCGGAAGTCGCGGCACTAGGCCAGACATGCGATGCCTACCACATGACGGCTCCGTCGGAGGACGGCAGCGGTTTCGCACGCGCTATCCAGAACGCACTTGCCGAGGCAAAGGTAAACCCCGCAGAGGTCGACTACATCAACGCACATGGAACGTCCACCCCTATGAACGACCGCACGGAGACTATGGCTATCAAGGGAGGTCTCGGAGAGGAAGCCGCCCGCAAAACAATGGTTTCTTCGACCAAATCCATGGTCGGACACATGCTTGGAGCGGCTGGAGCCATAGAATCGGTCGTCTGTGCGCTCGCAATCAAAAACGGCGTGGTTCCACCAACGATCAACTTCACCACTCCAGACCCTGACTGCGATCTGGACTACGTACCAAACACCGCGCGCGAGGCTGATGTCAAAGTCTGCCTGAACAACTCGCTCGGATTTGGCGGACACAACGCTTGCGGCCTTTTCAAAAAGGTCTAGTGGCATAGGTGTCGAGTAAGTACTAGTATGTTTTCATGCGTGTGCCTACTGAGTGGGCACACGCTTTAATTTTTTCAGAATGACAGAAAAAGAGAAAATGCTCGCAGGCGAGCTTTACAACGCAAGTGACCCGGCTCTCGTTGCGGAACGCCTGCGCACCCGCATGCTTTTCCAGAAGTTCAATGACTTGCACGAAGACAGAGCCGGAGACAGGCTGAAAATCCTTAAAGAGCTTCTGGGCACATGCCACGACGACACGTTCATCGAGCCGGATTTCCGCTGCGACTATGGCTCGAACATACATGTGGGGAAGAAGTTCTATGCGAACTTCAACCTCATCATTCTAGATGTATGCGAAGTGAGGATAGGCGACAATTGTTTCATCGCGCCGAACGTGGGTATATACACCGCCACCCATCCCGTTGATGCTGCCACTCGCACATCCGGAGTTGAGCTAGGCAAACCAATAACTATCGGCGACAACGTCTGGATCGGCGGCGGGGCAATCATCAATCCCGGTGTGACAATTGGCAACAATGTTGTAGTAGCCTCCGGCGCGGTAGTCACAAAAAACTTCGGTGACAGCGTCGTTCTTGGGGGTGTACCCGCCAAAGTCATCCGCCGCTTGTAACGGCATTTAATAACGAGGCAGAGAGTTCGGCTCGTCTGGAGGAATTTCGAGATAACTCACAATAGCGGCGCCAATTTTCGAGAAAACCGGCGCGGCGACAGTCCCGCCATGGTAATTGGGGCGTGGAGCTTCCAGCGAGACAAGAATTGTGACCTGTGGATCGCTCGCAGGGAAAAAACCGCAGAACGATCCTATGTAGTCTGTTGCAGAATACCCCCTTCCACTGGATAGCGCCATCTGGGCTGTGCCGGTTTTCCCCGCAACCCGGTATCCCGGAATTTTCGCGCGTCTCCCTGTGCCGCCCGTCTCGGGGACAGTGCCCAGCATGAACGCCATGTCGTGTGCAGTTTTCTTTGTGATTGGCGCACTTACCTTCACGGGAGTGTTCTCCAAAACGATTTTGCCATTCGGATCGACTACTTTTGAAACGACATACGGCCGCATCATATTGCCGTCGTTTGCAATAGCGCTGTAAAGCGACACCAGCTGCAAACCGGTGACCGCGATCCCCTGCCCTATGCCAATGCGGATAAGACGAAGGTCGCCCCATCTTTTCGGCGGATCCACGATTCCAGTGCCTTCTCCCAGGAGCTGAATGCCTGTTTTTCTCCCGAAACCGAACTTCTCCAGATAGTTTCCCATACGCTCGCGACCAAGTGCCATCGCCACACGTGAAGAAGCTCTGTTGCTGGATTTCTGTATCGCCACCGTGGTTGTAATGTTGCCTCTCACGTGATCCTGAAGGGGGCGACCTGCATATAAAACAGGATCACAATTTATTAGCGTGTTGGTTGTGTAAAGTCCCTCGTTTAAGCCTGCTGCGAATGTCAGTGCCTTCATCACTGAACCTGGTTCGTAGTTCGTGAAAATAGCCCGATTCCAGAGGGCTTTAGAATCGGAAGCTCCGTAATTTCTGGGATCGAAGTTTGGCCTGGATGCCATGGCTAGTATTTCGCCAGTTTTAGGATTCTGGACTATCACCCACCCCGCGCGCGCATTGAAATTCGTCATAGCTTCGTCGAGCGCGGTCTCGACGATGTATTGTATATTCTGGTCAAGAGTAAGAATAACGTCGCAGCCATCAACTGGAGGCTGGTACTCCTCACGTTTGGCAACGATCTCCCGGCGCGTTGCGCTTGCAACCCCTTTGATGAAACCGTTTGTGCCGGTAAGATATTCGTCCATGACTTTCTCCATACCGTCAAGAGCTTCTCCCGCGGAGTTAACAACACCCACAACATGGCTCATTTGAGATCCCAAAGGATAGTTGCGACGAGTTATTTTTTCTCTGCCCACGCAGCGCCTGAGAACGGAGTTCGTGGCGAAGTCGTCTACAATCACCCTGTCTATCGTCTCGCCTATTGGATGGTACCTGCCTTTTTCCGCCATCACGGCCTCAAACACCCTGGTTTCGTCGAAGACCCCGTATTTGCAGATTTCACGCATGACGTCACCGTGCCGCCCTTCTTCTATCATCTGCGGATCTACGAAAACCTTCCAAAGTGGAACAGACATTGCCAGCGGATGCGATTTGCCGCCACGGCCGTAGATACCTCCACGACGCGCCGGGAGCACCTCCCTGTATTCCATTCCTTTAGTCGGGTCTTTTGTGACTACATTCTTGCGGATCTGAATGTCATAAAGCCTGAATCCAACGGCGGTAAACAGAAGCGTTGCGGACAGGCCGAAGACGATAATCCAGAACTTGTCGCGGGCGAAACGCATTACTATGTGACGCTTGCTACTGTCTGTTGGAGGCGTACTCCGACGTTCCAGCTCCTACGCTTGAGCCTGAAGTGGAGGATCTTACAATGCGCTGCCCCGAGCGATGCGGTGCCATCGCTATGCCGTGCCTCAGAAGTCTGGACTCCAGATCGCGAGGAGTTTTCATGTTGTCCCACTTGGTCCGCTCGCGCTGCATCTCATCCATGAGATCTGCATAACGCATCTTCTCTTTTTCAACCTCGTTGCTGAGCGATTCGCAACTGTTGCGTATCACTCCGTACATCACACCCACCGTGACGAAAAGCACTATAAGCAAGGCGACGTTTACCGGCAGCGACCACGCGTTGAGCGTGTCGTTCCAACGACGGTTGTCTTTGCCGATGCGGCGGCGTCTGACTGGTTTTGCGGTTGATTTTCTCTTTCTTTTATTCATTTTTTCAACGTGGATTTTGTACGCGGCGTACGATGCGGAGTTTGGCCGATCGGGCGCGTGGGTTATCTGAAATTTCTTGTTCTGAAGGAACCGCTGGCCGTTTTGTGACTCTGGCAACCGCGGGCAACACTCCCTCCCATTTCGCGCCACCCTGCTGCAGCGACGCCATTCGTCCCTCATGAGCTGCGAACGTGTGTTTGACAATTCTGTCTTCCAGACTATGGAAGGATATAACGACGAGCCTTCCCTCAATGGCCAACAATTCTATAGCGGCTTCCAGCCCATCTCGGAGCTGATCGCTTTCGCGGTTGACTGCGATGCGCAAAGCCTGAAACGAACGGGTTGCGGGATGCCTAGGCGCGCCCCGGCGGCCGCCTACTGCCTTTTCAATAACTTCTGCGAGTTTTTTAGTTGTAGTTGTAGGTGTCTTCAACTGCTCTGCGATAATTGCCTTTGCGATCGCGGCGGACTGAGGCTCCTCTCCGAATTCCCTCAAAACTTTTGCGAGGCTGCGCCAATCATCACCAAAAGAAGCTAAAAATTCAGCCGCAGTCATGCCGCGCGTCGTGTCCATCCGCATGTCAAGGGGGCCTTCCGACATAAAACTGAAACCACGCTCGGGTTCATCTAACTGGAAAGAAGACACTCCAAGATCCAGCATTATGCCGTCAACATTCTCAAACCCATTCGCTAACGCAACCGCCTTCATAGATGCAAAGTCGGAGTGCACGCATGTGAAACGTTTACCGAAGCGCAGCAGCCTTGAATTGCAGCGCTCTATGGCGTCGGGATCGCGATCCAGCCCCAGCAGGCGTGAATCTGGACTTGAGGCTTCAAGCAACGCCTCGGCATGCCCGCCTCCGCCCAAGGTGCCGTCGATATACGTTCCACCTGAGCGGGGTGACATCCCCTCGATCGTCTCTTTCAGGAGTACTGCTTTGTGCATTGATGTTCCTCCTTGTTAGAATTTAAATGTTGATGCTTCGTTTGCCAGCTGCTCCAGTATGTCCGCCTCGTTGCCATCGATCTTCGGACGGGCGTCGAGCGACCACACTTCGAAATGGAATCCCGCGCCAATGAGAACCACGTCCTCGCCCAGGCCGGCGTAGACAAGCAGTGAATCTTTTATTCTGACCCTGTTCTGGCTATCGACACTGACGCAGTTGATGAGCTCGCCAATCCTGCTTGTGAAACGCGATGTGGCGGAATCCGAAAGTGCAGTGGTGCGGAAGGACTCCATGCGCTTGTCGAATTCAGAAGGACAGAACACGTCGAGGCAGCGCATTCGCGACAGGCTAGGCATAGCATAAACCTGTGCAGGCCTGCCCATGCGCTCAAACCAATCCGAGGGTATTGTGAACCGCCGCTTGGGATCCAAGCGGTGATCTGCCCTCCCCAGTATCGGCTTGATTGCCAGTACCGGTTCATCCTTCTCGGACTTACTGTTCATGGTTATTTCTGACATTCTCCGCCCTTTATTGACACCATTAAACACTTTGCCCCACCAAATGTAAAGAGAAAAACGCATTTTTTTTCAAAAAAATATTTTTTGCCCGTTTTAGACAACTAAAACCGAGAAGGGACAGCCGAAATATAAGTCAAAATGCGACGCAAGATGCGGGTGATTTCTCTTGCCAACTTCTTCGGCATTGTTGTACTATTTTCCTCCGCACGTCTAAGTTTCGGAAAACCCCGGAGCTGCGGATTATTTTTTAATGTACAAGGTAGAATGTAAAATCACGGGAGCGCAACAAACGCCTTATCTGGAACTACAAGTCAAAAAATGAACAGTAAAAGAAAACTCAATCTTGCGATCGTCGGACTCGGCGGAATGGGCAACTGGCACCGCGAGACTATCTCTAACTTTGACAACCTGACCGTCTGCGGCTCGTTTGACATCAAACCAGCACGGCAGGAATTCGCGAAATCACATGGCATAACCCCGTATAACAGTTTCGAAGAGGTTCTGGCAGACCCCAAAGTGGATATCGTGCTCTGCGCCACTCCTAACGACTCGCACCGTGATATCTGCGTGCGTTCTCTAGAAGCGGGCAAGCACGTAGTGTGCGAAAAACCGGTCACACTGTCATCCTCCGATCTCCAAGCGATGATTGATGCGTCGCACAAGAGCGGAAAGCTGTTGGTAGTTCATCAGAACCGTCGCTGGGACGAGGATTTCCTCACCATAAAGGACATTTTCAACCGTAGAGTTCTTGGAGACGTTTTCCGCATCGAATCCCGTGTTCATGGCTCGCGCGGAATACCGGGTGACTGGCGTCAGGAGAAAGAACACGGTGGCGGCATGATACTCGACTGGGGAGTCCACCTGTTCGACCAGATACTTCAGATGGTGCCCGGTAAGCTTGAGAAAGTTTACGCAACCGTCACGAATGTGACAAATGAATTAGTCGATGACGGCTTTTTTGCCGATTTGACTTTCTACAACGGGATCGTGGCACATGTAGAAGTGGGTACAAGCAACTTCATATCATTGCCGAGATGGTACATGCTAGGGCGCGACGGCACGGCAGTGATCCGCGACTGGAGTCTAAACGGAGAAATCGTGCGCTGCACCGACTGGACTCAGAACGATGCAGTGCCGATTCGCACCGCAGCAGGCCTTACAAAAACCATGGCACCGCGCACGGACGCGACTATCCACAAGCAACCTCTCGAACCGGTGCATGGCGACATACACGACTTCTACCACAACGTGATAGCGACTATCGAAGGCAAGGCCGAAATAATCGTCAAGCTCAGCGAAGTTATGCGTTGCATGAAGCTAATGGAAGCGGTCTTCACGTCGGCAGAACGCGGCCAGACAGTCGGTTTCGAGTAGGCTCAATCCTGCGGCAGCGACAACACCATCGCCTTTTCCGGACACGTAAAAGGCGATTCGTATTTTGTGCAGTTAACGCAACCCATGTAGAGTTTATGCATCAGTGTGCTTTTAGGCACTAAGCGGAACCCTAGCTTCGAAAAGAACTCCTCGGCGAATGTCAGGACCACAATCTGGTAGGCCTTCATGGGGCGTAGCCGCTCGATTTGTGCTTCGACAAGCATTTTCCCAACCCCTTGGTTCCGCCACTCTTTTTTCACACACACCGACTGAAGCTCAATCGAAGTCCTTGTGATGTCGCCGATTTCGGGCAGGATTTCGAATGCGATCACACCGATCAGTCCTTCATTGACCTCGGCCACCAGAAAACGATCCACGTTTTGCACTACATCGCTTATGGAACGCCCGATCAGCATGTCGGTATTTTCTTTTATAAGCGTATATATGCTGCGCACGTCAGCGAACACTGCTTGCCGGATCGTTACGTTTGACACCTTTTCCGAAACGGTACTGTCTTTGGCTTTCATTTGCGCAAAACCCTCAAGAATCTTCTCAATCTCGGCCTTTTTATCAGCAAGGAGTTCCGGCGTCGCCGCTTCCGCCACCAACCTCAGATAAGGTTCAGTATTTGATGGTCTGATATTGAACCACCAGTCCGCCCATTCGTACCTGAGACCATCGAAATCGTATTTCCTAAGTGGCTTTACCCCGGCCTCCGCCCACTCGCCCAACGCCTTGATCGCCTCTGCCTTACATGCAATCGTATAGTTGCATTCGCCCGAGTTGCTATAAATGTCGAAATCCGACACAAGGCTTGAAAACGCCTCTCCCCCGCGCACCGTTCTGGCCACTACTCCCAACACTATTCCGCTGCACAGCAGTGCTGCGTCGCAGCAATAGAAGTCGCGGAAATAATAGTGTCCCGCAAGCTCGCCGCCCGCGATGGCGTTGATTTCGCGCATTTTGATTTTTGCAAACGCATGGCCTACCTTCCACAAGTGAGGCACGCCGCCACAGCGCAGGATTTCATCCGTCACGCCCCGCGATGTCCTGATGTCGCAGAGGATGGCGGAGCCGGGCTCAACCGACAGGTAGTAACGGGCGAGCAATGCCGTAACCAAATCAGGACGCACAAAGTCACCCTTCTCGTTGACAAACATCACACGATCAGCATCGCCATCAAAAATAACGCCTATATCCGCGCCCGTCTCCAGCACTCTTTTACGCAACGCCTCTGTAGCAGCAGGCTCCAACGGGTTCGGGGAATGATTGGGGAATGTGCCGTCGAGATCCTCGAACATGTATTCTATTTCGGCTTTGGAATTAGAGAATACATCGCGTGCAACAAGCCCGGACATTCCGTTGGAGCAGTCGATCACGACCTTGAGTCCCGACAAATCAGGCATGTTCCGCCTCAGGAAGTCCACGTACTCGCTGCGCACATCAAGATTGCGAACATCGCCCTTATGCTCTTCAGGGGGTCTGGCAGGGCCAGAGACGCGCCTTTCAAGATCTTTTAGCCCAGAATCAGAACCTACAGGGATTGCGCCCTTGCGGGATATCTTCAGCCCATTGTACTCCTTGGGATTGTGCGACGCGGTTATCATCACCGCCGCGTCATACCCCCTGCTTCCTGTAAAATAGTAAGTCATTGGCGTCGTGCAAAGACCAATGTTGTCCACGTCAGCCCACGCGTCGGTGATGCCACGCACAAGAGCCTCGTAGATTTCCTCCGAACTTTCCCGGGCGTCACGCCCCACCAGCACACATTCTGCCCCAAGAAGTTCCGGAAGTTCACGCCCTATTCTGTACACGGTGTCCGCCGTGAAATCCTTCCCGTAAACCCCTCTTATGTCGTAAGCCTTGAAAGCTCCCATCTACCTACCCCCTCTTTCCCGACGGCCCACTCTCCGCCATTCGTTGCAATTTCTGTTCTGAACTATCAGCGGTAATTCTATCAAAAAAACATGACATGAGCAAGATAATCAAGCTTGAAATAGCCTCGTCTCTAATGCTACCCTATTTGGGTGATTGATAAACTTACAGTCAAGGACTTGGCCGTAGTCGAAAGCGCCGAAATCCAGTTCGGCCCCGGCCTCAATGTCGTCACCGGCGAAACCGGCGCCGGCAAGTCCGTGCTTGTAGGCGCCATAAACCTCCTCTGCGGCGGACGGGCGGATCACTCAGCGATACGCCGAGGCGCGGAGCAAAGCACGGTTATGGCGGAGATGTCACTCCCAGAACAGGTTCTCACCAACATAGCGCCAATACTAGAAGACGCGGGCATAGACGCGTGTGAAGACGGCACCTTGATTCTTCGCCGCACTATCTCAGCCAATGGCTCCGGACGCTGCCTGATCAACAACTGCCCCTCAACGGTTCAGACAATGCGCCGCATAGGGGAAATGCTCGTTGACATGCACGGCCCCCATGACAATCAGTCGCTCTTCAACCCACTATTCCAACTCGACGCACTTGACTCTTTCGGACACTGCCATGAACAGCGAAGCAAATTCGCCGCCGTCTGGCGTGAAAAGCGAGAGCTTGTCCGCCAGCGCAATGAACTTGCCGGCGAAGGCGATGCCGCAGAGCGGGAACTAGACCTCCTCAAATATAAGATCCGCGAGATCGCTGAGGCTGAACTCTCGCCTGATACTGATGGAGAGGCTCTTGTCTCGGAGCACGCCGAAGCCGCGAACGCTGGGTCTCTTCTTGAACTGGGAAACGGCGTTATCCAGATGCTCACCGATGCGGATGGCGCCGTAGTTGATGTACTTGCGGACATCACGCGTCATCTCGATGAAATGCAACGCCACGGTTCAATCGAGGCCGCTGAATGGGTCTCAGAAGCCCGCTCGGCATCCATACAGCTGAACGAACTTTCGCAGAATATCTCTTCAAGTCTCTCGCGCATCGACGCATCACCGGAACGCATGCAATGGCTCGAGGACCGCATGGCGCTCGTCCAGAAGCTCAAACGCAAGTACGGCGCCACAATAGAGGACATCCTGACTTTTTACGAAAAATCGCAGACGCGTGCCATAGAACTCGAATCAAGAGGACGCATAATAGATGAGCTGGACTCACAAATCGCTGCCGCGGAGAAACGCCTCTCTGCCGAAGCCAAGCGTCTTTCTGAACTTCGAACGGCCGCAAGCGGCAAGCTAGCCAGGGCTGTGTCGCGCCAGCTCGCCGATCTCGGCCTCCCAAACGCCGCAATCGACATCGCGGTTTCTACGGCTAAAACGGATTCGGAAACTGGACGCGATTCCGTTGAATTCGGATTTGCGCCCAATCCGGGAGAATCAATGCTGCCGCTTCGCAGCATAGCCTCAAGCGGTGAAATCTCACGTGTGATGCTTGCGCTAAAAACAGTTCTTGCCGAGCACGATAAGATTCCCGTGTTGGTGTTCGATGAAATCGATGCGAACATCGGCGGAGAAATTGCCAACAACGTGGGCGCCAAACTTTTCGAAGCCAGCGGTTCCCACCAGATAATCTGCATAACACACCTCCCGCAAGTGGCAGCGTGGGGACTCTCCCACTTCGTCGTTACAAAACAAGTCGAGGATGGCCGCACTCTGACGCACATCAGGCCGGTAGCAGAAGCCGGCCGTGTCGATGAAATCGCGCGCATGCTTGGCGGCGCCGACCTCACCTCCGTGACAGTAGAGCACGCGCGCGAACTCCTGAAACCATCAACCAGACGCTAATCGCGACAAAGAACAGAATCCCTTCGATGACGGAATTAACCATTCAGATAATCTATATACTTGCACTCATAATAGCAGTGATGATACACGAAATATCGCACGGCTACGTGGCTCTGCTCTGCGGCGACACTACGGCACGCGATGCCGGACGGCTGTCCTTGAATCCGATCCGCCACGTAGATCCCATCGGAACCGTGATTCTGCCTCTGATGCTTGTGTTGTTCAAAGCGCCATTTCTTTTCGGATGGGCCAAACCTGTACCAGTCAACCTTGCGCGCACTCGCGATCCCCGCCAGGCCATGTGGTTGACAGCAATAGCCGGTCCCGCTTCAAATATGATACAGGCTCTTGTGGGAGTTGCAGTCTACCATTTAACATTGCGGATCGGATTTGACGTTCTCCCTGTATCCATAGCACTTTACACACTCTTAGCCGCGGAAGCATACGTCTCGATCAACATTGTGCTCATGACCTTCAATATGATACCAGTTCCGCCACTTGATGGCTCTCGTATTGTAACCGCGTTGCTGCCGAGGGAGCTCGCAGTAGCATACATGCGCCTTGAGAGCGTCGGATTCATCCTCATAATTCTGCTCATAAACTTAAATGTAACGGACAAACTTATTTTTGGAGTCCTGAACGGGTTTATGCGAATTTTCGGAATGGTGCGATAGAGAACCTGAGATTCAGCCTCAGACCTCATCACGATCCGTCTATGATGGGGTAATCCCCCCCGCGAATTCTAGTTGGCCGCCGCGTTAGACAGCCACGCACCAGCCGTGGGTGTCGGGCACGCGTCCATATTGAATGTCCTGAACGCCGTCGAAAAGCTTCTGAGTGATCGGGCCGCATTTATCCGGATCGCTGATCTTGATAACCTTGTCGCCCCGGGCAATCTCATAGACCGGGGTCACCACAACAGCCGTGCCACACGCCGCCACTTCGGAGAATGTTTCAAGTTCGTCAAATGGCACCGGCCTGACCTCCACCTTGTGCCCGTGGTCTTTTGCGAGCTGCATCAGGGTCTTGTTAGTGACGCTGGGCAGAACAGAATGAGAGTCTGGCGTCACATACGTGCCGTCTGGTTTGATACCGAGGAAGTTCGAAGTTGCGAACTCCTCGACCAGCGTGTGAGTTTTCGCGTCCAGATAAAGCTCCACTGGATACCCTGCGGATTTGGCCTTCTCGTGCGCATAGATGCTCGCGGCGTAGTTGCCGCCCACCTTGACGTCGCCCATCCCGTTTGGAGCGGCTCGGTCAAACTCATCGATAATTAGAGAACGCACGGGCTTCAGCCCGCCCTTGTAGTACTCTCCCGCGGGCATCACAAGAACAAGAAATGTGTACTCGCTCGCCGGAGCAACGCCGATTTGCGCACCCGTGCCGATGAGCAGGGGTCTTATGTACATCGACCCACCAGTTCCGTATGGCGGCACGAAATCTTCATTCGCTTTCACGACGCGCTTGACCGCATCGACGAACATCTCCTCGGGAACAGGAGCCATGCATGTGCGAATCGCCGTCCTGTGCATGCGCTCCGCATTCTCGTGAGGACGGAAAATCCTGATAATTCCGTCCTTGCAACGGAATGCCTTCATGCCCTCGAAAGCCTCCTGGCCGTAATGCAGGCATGTGGCTGCGATGTGCATTTTGAGGAACGGTTCCTTAACCAGCTCGCCCGCGCTCCACTTGCCGTTGCTCCACACGTACTGGATATGGCAATTCGTGTCCATGTACTTAAATCCAAGATTTTTCCAATCTATATCCGCCATCTGATCCTCCTTAAAAAAACAAACTTCTCCCAAATGGAGATTCGACTGCTGATTCTCCTATTTTCCCGCTGATTTTGCAAGGATTATCCGTAGAACCCTAAACGCATCATATAGATTGCACCGGCAACCCCTTGCCCCCAGCCTCCACCCAATCAGGGCGTTGTAGCGCGGCAATATGAGGCCATCCCTCAATAGAGGCTTCCACCCTGCCCTCTTCCAAAAGACGCATGTAGCACGCTACGATATCTCGATGAGCTTCGCAGACAAGTATGTTGCGGAGCAGCATCATTTTGCCTGAGGACTTCGCAATTTCAGTCGGCATCGGCCAATCGGAAAGTGATTCGCGCATCCAATCGAGATATACGGGACCTTGCTTGGCCACCCACGCATCGAATGATCTTTTGACCTCCATCTTGTCGGCAATAATGCGGTTTAGCGTGGCAAGATAGTCCCAGAACCCTTTACTCTCGTTTGAATTCAGGCGAAGCACGCGCTCTCGATCGAACTTGAATGGCATTATCTCAATGGCATAGACGCCACGTTTATCAAAGAAAAGCTTCGGCACGTAACCGTACCACCACAGAGGATGACGCGCCGCCGCCGACATAGAATCCGGAGGCAGGTCTTTAGGAAAAAAGAAATTGCCCACGGAATAGATTATAGGCGCCCCTTGCCAGAGTTCAACTCCACCCGGGCAATGCGTGTGGCAGTTTATCACTGCCGCCGCACCGGCTTCGACAAACGAGCGGTATGTCTCTACCATGCGGGGCGAAGGCAACGCATAATGTTCATGTCCGCCATGTATGACAACCAGGACAACATCAGCCTCGCTGGCCGCTTGGCGAATGCCACGGATGTTCTCAGCCGGGTCAAGCGGCGCAACACCGGGTTTCGACGCGGAAGCGATTCCGAATTCATTCTCCGCGAAATTCAGAATCGCCAAGCGGAGATCTCCCGCTTCAGAGACAAGCGGGCGCCCGGCATCCTGAAGCGTAGCCCCCGCCCCAACTGTGCGTACCCCTGATTTCTCAATATGGAGCATCGTCTCAAGCACTGCTTCAGCGCCATGATCGCCGATGTGATTGTTGGCAAGCAATGCGATATCGACGCCAAGAGCTTTCATCACTTCCATGGAGACCGGGGGGCAGCGCAGGTTTGGACCGCTCTTTACGATGGGGGTGGCAGTCTCTGAAATAGGCGTCTCCCATTGCATAATGCGAATGTCCGATTCAGCCACATACGGTTTGGCTGCTGCGACAATGTCATTGGCACGCCCTTGACGTAACGCTTCGATTATCGAATCCGAAGGGCAACAGTCGCCCATCATTGTCAGGCTGAAGCGCGAACCGCTTGCATCACGCAAGTGATCTCTGCCGCCAATGAAACTCATAAGACGGTCATCGGCCGTCGACCTGTCGCCGCTCATTCCCGCTACCCCAGCAACGTGCTCTTTAATTCAGCGCCATTGACATCACGCACTTTGATGCCCTGCCGTACGGCTCTGACCGCGGCAAGCCCGGCAGCCTCCCCCATGCACATGCAACAGACCGTTGTGCGAGCCGACCCGAGCGCAGCGCGGCCAGCGCTCAGGCAACGACCGGCGACAAGCACCTGGTCTATTCGCTCTGGCACAAGGCATCTGTACGGAACCTCGTAATAATCGCCCTGGGGAGGTCTCTCGCCATTGACGATGCCCGGCTCGGGCCCGAATGGGTCGGAGCTGTGGACGTCGACGTAATAGTTGTGTTTCGCTATGCCGTCGTCGAACTTTCTACCACCTACAACATCCTCGGTTGTAAGTGTATACACACCGGCAAGACGCCTGCTTTCTCGCAATCCGGTATTTGGCGCGATCGCCGCAAGACGGCAATTCTCATAGCCAGGCACATATTTCCGGTAAAAATTGTATATCTGCCGCACCTGCCTCCTGCCCTCGACATGGGCGCGCGTCAAATCCTCGGCTTTCGTGGAGTCGATGCCGTACACATGCCCGAGGTTGTGGTATGTGACATCCGGATACATTGTTCTTGCGCCAAGTCGGTACACTGAGAAGACCTTGTCGATCTCGCCATTTTTCTGTGCCTTGTCAGATAGTTCCTGCAGGAGACCTCGGTTGTTTTCGACCCAGGCGACGGCGCGTTCCCGGTCGACGTTAGACAGCAGGAAGGTCGTGTTGACTGGCTGGCAATCTCCCCCGGCACCACGCCCCTTGAGAGTTGCGCCGCCAGCCCAATGAACCACATCGGCATCGCCTGTGCAGTCTATTGTGACATTCGCAAGCACTGCCTGTCGTCCGGACTTGCTTTCGATGAAGATACCGCGAACAACGCCGTCCTCTACAATGGTGCCAACGCATCTCACATGCAGGAGAAGCCCTGATCCCGATTCCGTCACCACATCGTCCAACTGGCACTTCATCCACTCTGGTTCAAAATGCACTGCGGATGCCGTCGGGAACTCGCGAACTTTCTCCTCCGGCACCTCCGCATTGCCATCTCTAGCGAGACCGTCTATGATCTCTTTTACAAGACCGCCGACGATCACGCGACCGCCGCTGAAAAACGATGTCGCATGCACTTGCATGGACGAAGTCCACGCGCCTCCGAGCATGCCCTGCGATTCGACGAGCAGAGTCCGCGCCCCTTCCCGCGCGGCGCGAACGGCGGCTCCAACCCCCGC